>DASQVU010000019.1:0-3135 GCA_035640615.1 Pseudonocardiaceae bacterium | reverse complement strand
CACCCCGCTGCAAGCCGGCGACGCCGCTGCGTCAATTGAGCCTGCCTCGATCCCCCCCGACACCGGCGAACCCCCAGGCCGCGCCGCCGTCCGCCGCCTCAGGGGGTAAGCGAGCGCAGTGGCAGGATGGGTGCCGTGATCGACCGGATACTCGAGCCCGAGTTTGTGGCTGGGCTGGGGAAGCTATCGCTGGAGGAGGTGCGGGCGCGGCGAGATCTCGCGGCGCAGGAGGAAACCGACCTGTCCTACCTTCGACGGCTGCTGCACGCCCGGATCGACATCATGCGCGCCGAACAGCGTCGCCGCCAGGAAGGCAACAGCGCTCCCGTCGTCGCCGAACTGGCCTCGATCCTGGCCGAGAACGCCATCGCCCCGGCCACCGGCTCGGGCCGGCACCAACCACACCAGCCCTCGAAGGCCGAGGCGCACCGCCGCCACATCGAGGCGCTGGTCGCCGACGTCGATCTTTCCGACGTCGGTACGTTGTCCGCTGAGCAGCTTGCCAGCGCCGTGGCGGCTTACCAGGCGGAAGAGACGTCAGTGTCCCGACGGCGCCGCGAGGTGCAGCAGGTCGTGGACACCTGCAATGCCGAAATCGGCTCCCGGTACGCCAGTGGAACGGCCTCCGTGGACGAGCTGCTCGCCGCCCAACGCAGGCTCACCGATTGAGACCGGCCCGACACTCCGATCGGGAGCCGCCACGTCGCATCCGCCGTGGGGAACCCTGTACGGTAGTAACCAACGGATTGTTGTCGAGCGAACGAGGCCGCCGTTCCCCCGGACGGCCCCGTCCCTGCGTGCGAGGGGGTCGAGCCATGGGGCGCGGCCGAGCCAAGGCCAAGCAGACGAAGGTGGCCCGGGAGCTCAAGTACAGCTCTCCCGCCACGGATCTCGAAGCTCTGCAACGAGAGCTGTCAGGCGGCAACGGCGACAACCACAGTGACAGCTACGGTGACTCCGACCGCGGCGAGGACGCTTACGCCGACGACTACGACGAATACCGTCGCTGAAGCTGGCCTCGCACGGGTCAGAACCGCGGATGCTCCCCCCGCAGTAGTGCGCGGGTGGAGCCTTTCGATGCGATGTCGACAGCTACATCGCGCGCTTTGCGTACCTCGCCGAGGATCCATGCTGGCACGTGCCGCGCGGTAAGCACGGCCAGAGCCCGATCCACCTCAGCGGGATCGACCACCGCCACCATCCCGATACCCATGTTGAACGTGCGTTCCATCTCCGCACGCTCCACCCGGCCCCGGCGAGCGATCAACGCGAACTCCGCGGCCGGTGTCCAGCTGCCGCGCTCGAGCAGCGCAACCAGCCCGCGTGGCATCACGCGTGACACGTTCGCCACCAACCCACCGCCGGTGATATGCGCGAAGGTCCGCACCTCGGTCTCGGCGACCAGCGCCAGGCAGTGCTTGGCATAGATCCGGGTGGGTTCGAGTAGCTGCTCGCCCAGCGTGCGGCCGAACTCCTCGACGTGCCCGTCCAGCGGCATGCGGGCAATGTCCAGCAGGACCTGCCGGGCCAGCGAGTAACCGTTGGAGTGCAGGCCCGACGAGCCCATCGCCACCACCACGTCACCGGGCCGGACGGCCTCAGGGCCGAGGATGGCGTCAGCTTCGACCACCCCGACCCCGGTCGCGGACAGGTCGTAGTCGTCATCGGTCATCATCCCGGGATGCTCGGCGGTCTCGCCGCCCAGCAGCGCGCAGCCGGCCTGCACGCAGCCGTCGGCGATGCCCCGGACCAGCTCGGCAACGCGTTCCGGCACGACCTTGCCGACCGCGATGTAATCCTGCAAGAACAGCGGCTCGGCTCCGCAGACCACCAAGTCGTCGACGACCATCGCGACCAGATCGATCCCGATGGTGTGATGGACGTCCATCGCCTGGGCTATCGCGATCTTGGTGCCGACGCCGTCGGTGGCACTGGCCAGTACAGGTTCTCGCCAGCGATCCAGCCTGAGCTTGAACAGGCCGGCAAAGCCGCCGATAGTGCCCAACACCTCCGGGCGGCGAGCTCGCTCGGCGTGCGGGCGCAACGCAGCGACGGCCTGCTCGCCCGCGATGATGTCCACTCCAGCCGCGGCGTAGGTGGGGCGCGGGCTGTCGATCTCGGTCATAGCAGGCGCTCCTGGTGGCGCGAAACAGCCCCGACGAGCTATTACCGCAACGTTACCCGGTTTGGGACCCGGTCAGGGGACCGTGTCTAGGGACGCCGTAGCGCATCCTCGGCACCCGCCCCGACCGGCAGGACCGGTGCAGCATCGCCGGCGATGCCCCGTTCCAGGTCTTCCAGCAGATGCTTGCCGATGGACTCGTCGGGCGGCAGCGGGATCGGGTAGCGACCATCGAAGCAGGCCGTGCACAGCCGCGATGCCGGTTGCTCGGAGGCGGCGACGAGGCTGGCCAGGCTGACGTAACCGAGGCTGTCCGCCCCGATGGAGCGCCGGATTCCCTCGACGTCGGCACCGTTGGCGATCAGCTCGGCGCGGGAGGCGAAGTCGATGCCATAGAAGCACGGCCAGCGCACCGGCGGGCTGGCGATGCGGACGTGCACCTCGATCGCGCCGGCCTCCCGCAGCATCCGCACCAGCGCGCGCTGGGTGTTGCCGCGCACGATCGAGTCGTCGACCACTACCAGGCGCTTGCCGCGGATGACATCACGTAGCGGGTTGAGCTTGAGGCGGATGCCCAGCTGGCGGATCGTCTGGGAGGGCTGGATGAAGGTGCGCCCAACGTAGGCGTTCTTCACCAGGCCCTTCCCGTACGGGATGCCCGACTGTTCGGCGTACCCGATCGCGGCCGGGGTGCCCGATTCGGGTACCGAGATGATGAGGTCGGCGTCCACCGGATGCTCCTTGGCCAGCCGGCGGCCGATCTCCACCCGGGCCCCGGTCCGGCCCCCGCCGCCTGACCGGCCCGCGGGGTGGGCACGGCGGGGTGGGGCTAGCGGACGGTGGCGAGGGCGTCGGCGAGGCAGTCCTCGGCCGGGTCGCCGCCGTTGCTCTCGACGCGCAGGCCGTCGTCGTCGATCGCGATCAGCTCTCCCGGCTCGATCTCGCGGACGAAGCTGGCGCCGACGATGTCGAGCGCCGCGGTCTCCGACGTGACCACCCAGCCCCGCTCCAGA
>DASQVU010000018.1:0-2271 GCA_035640615.1 Pseudonocardiaceae bacterium | reverse complement strand
CAAGTACCAACATCGAGGTCTAGCTTCGCGGGCTTCCGCTTCCCTCCCGATCTGATCATCATCGCCGTTCGCTGGTACCTGCGCTACGGACTCTCCCGAGACGTCGAAGAACTGCTGACCGAGCGAGGCATCACCGTCGATCACGTCACGGTCTTTCGATGGGTGCAGCGCTTCACACCCTTGTTGATCGACGCGGCACGACCCTGCCGGCACGCCACAGGCGATCGTTGGTTCGTCGATGAGACCTCGCCAAAGTCGCGGGACGGTGGGTGTATCTGCATCGGGCGATCGACCAGTTCGGGCAGGTCATCGACGTGTTGGTTGCCGAGAAGCGGGACTTGGCGGCCACCCGGCGCTTTTTCACTCGCGCCCTGGACCACGGGCCGTCCCCGATGGAGGTCACCACTGATCACGCGCCCGCCTACCCGCGAGTGCTCGACGAGCTGGTGCCCGCCGCCTGCCATGTCACCGAACAATACGGAAACAACCCGATCGAAGCCGATCACGGACGGCTGAAGTCCCGACTGCCAGCCATGCGCGGGCTCAAACAACTCCGCTGCGAACGAGTCATCACCGCCGGACACGCCTTCGTCCAAAACATCCACCGCGGCCACTACGAACTGGGAACCGAAGAAACAGTAAATCTACGAGTCCCGGCTGCCTTCGACGAGCTGGTCATGGCGATCTGACCAACCTCGATTTTGAGGCTCTCGGCTGCTCTGACTGTGCCCAATGCAACAGCCCCCGCCTGGGACCTCCGCAGTGGTTCAGTCGAGGTCTCCGGGATGAGCTCGCCGAGCGTCCCTTGCTCGGCGCTGAACGTGGGTCACTGACCCTCGTCCCTAGTCTGGGCGTTGTGGCTGACACGGTGCTTTATGAGCTGGATGGACACGTCGCGACGATCACCTATCACCGACCGGACAAGCTCAACGTCATTGATCAGCAGATGCGTGCGGAGCTCAACGCCGCGTTCGCCGCGTTCCGCGACGACGAGGAGGCCTGGGTGGCGATCGTCACCGGGGCGGGCCGGGCGTTTTGCGCTGGGGCAGATATCCGGTCCTCGGGCAATCCTGCCGGCGAGTTCCCTGGCACGTTCTGGGAGAAGCCAACCGTCAACTCCTTCGAAAGCGGCTGGGAGATCTATAAGCCGGTGATTGCCGCAGTCAATGGGTACTGCCTGGGCTACGGGCTGACCCTGGTCACTTGGTGTGATTTTGTCATCGCCAGCGAGCAGGCGGTCTTTGGCTATCCGGAGGTACGGATCGGCACTCCCACGATCGTCGGGGCTATCCGGCTGCCCCAGCGGATCGGCTGGCAATACGCCATGGAGCTGCTCCTCACCGGCGAGCAGATCAACGCCCAGCGGGCCAAGGAAATCGGTCTCGCCGGCTGGATTGTGCCGCACTCGTCGCTGCTCTCCACCGCTCGGGAGTTGGCCGACCGGCTGCTCGCCGCCGCCCCGCTGGCCGCCCGGGCCACCAAGGAGGTGGCCCGCCGCGCGCCCGACATGTCCGCTGTGGATGCGATCCGCTTCGGTGAGACGATGCGGCTGGTGACCAATGCCACCCAAGACGCCGCGGAAGGTCGGGCCGCCGCGCTGGAGCGCCGGCCACCGGTATGGCGTGGCCGGTGACAGCGTCCTTGCCCGCCAACACGCAGACGCAGCGCGGGTTATGTCCCTCCGGTCGCCGAAACTGACGGATCGCGCCGGCCTTGGCCGGCTCGGTGGTCACCAGGCTTGCACCCAGGTACGGGATCGGCGTCAGTCAGCTCAGTCATCCATGGGGATCTGTTCTGCCGCTGTCGGCAGGTGTCGCATCGGACTCCTTCGAACCTACATCCGTGAACAGTGAGGCTCCTCGGGCACGATGACATGGTGAACGCTTTCGATGCGGACCTCGACGAGCACCGGATGCGGGGTGAATCAGGCTAACCTAACTGGGATGCGCGTACCCCGATCCATGTGAGCAGCGCGTTTTACGGTCTGGACGGCAGCGTGAACTCCGTAGACTGGTTCGCCGACTTCGAGTGGACGGATCTGGGCGAGCTGGCCAGGCGTGACGTGGTGCACCTGCAGTGCCACCTGGGCACGGAAATCGTCGTGTTCGCCGAGCGCGGTGCCGCACGGTCGGCCTGGACATCTCCGGGGAGTCGATCAAGCAGGCCAGGCGTATCGCGGCGGAGCAGGGCGCTGACGTGGAGTACGTCTAGTCCAATTGTACCGATGCGGTTGCGGCGCTCGGTGGGCGGACGTTCGACGGCGTTGTTGCA
>DASQVU010000017.1:0-23471 GCA_035640615.1 Pseudonocardiaceae bacterium | reverse complement strand
GTTACGTCACGATCGGGTGGCAATAGAGGGCTCAGATGGGCGACGTCCCCTGCCGAACCGTGCTACCGGCCTACCCGGCGCCCTGACCGATCAGCTACGCCGGCTCGAGTTGGCGTGTTGAATGGCCTGGGCGAAGATCGGCAGTGATCGTTCGACCATCTCATCGGTGGCGGTAAGGGAGATGCGGAAGTAACCCGGCAGCTCAATGACATGGCCGGGCAGCACGGCAATACCTTGCTCGGCCAGCAACGCGCAAAAGGCACGGTCGTCGGCCTGCGGCGCCTGTAGCAGCAGGTAGAAAGTCGCCTCGGGACTGTGGAGTTGGTAGCCCTGTTCGCGTAATGCTGCCACCATGCGGTCACGACGGCGTTGGATCGCCGCAACGCTGATGAGTAGGCCGTCGATCTCGGGTAGAGCGTATTGCATGACCGCATCCGGCATCGCCAGCCCGGAGGACAGCAGGGCGTGGAAGACGGCTTTGCGCATGGGTTCGGTCTGCGGTGGACCGGGCGCTAAAGCGAGGTAACCGAGCCGTTGGCCGGGGGCTAGTGTGCTCTTGCTGTAGGTGCGGGCGAGCATCGAGTATGGGTGGACGCTGCCCGGGCTGACGAAGCTGCGTTCGTCGAAGAGGATGCGGCTGTACGCCTCATCGGAAATTACCCAGATCGGTCGGTCGTAATGTCGTGCGGCCTCGGCGAGCGTGTCGGCCAGACGCTGCAGGGTAGCTGCTGGGTAGATGCGGCCGGTCGGGTTGTGCGGGGTGTTGATCAACACGGCGCGGGTGCGTGGGCCGAGTGCCGCGGCGATGGCGTCGATGTCCAGGTCAAAGTTCGGTGGTTGGAGCCGGACCCGGACTGGTGTGGCGCCGCTGGACACGATCATTGCCTCGTAGAAGAACCACGGCGGGCTTAAGAAGACGACCTCATCACCGGGGTCCACTACGGTGAGCAGTGCTAGTGCAATGGCTCCACCAGCGCCGCGGGTGAGGAAGATGTCTTCGGCAGCGAAGGCTGCGCCTAGTTCGGCGGTCAATGAGGTGGCCGCTGCCTGACGCGCCGGCTCGTGGGTGAAACAATAGGCAAACCAGTCACGCGAGGTCGGAATGCTGCGTTGCCGCAGCGCCTCAACAAATCCTTGTGGGGGTAGTTCGTGCGGATCCCCGCTCATGAAATCGGCAATGAACGGCCGCCCACTTTGGGGCGGGGAGTGCACCACCGTGTCGAAGTAGGAATGTAGGGCTTGCTGCACCGCGACCGCTCGCCTGGCGATCATCTGCTCGACCATCTTGACCATCCTTCCGGTCACAGCGGCGCAGTGCTGGACGCGACGAGCGTTGTCCTTTCAGACCGGCACCTCCCCGCGACCACGTTCTGCGGGCTCGATCGCCAGCCGGGCCTCGGGCGGTTACATGGGTCTAGCTACGCCGCGGCGCTTGAGCACCGCAGTTACTCGGGCTTTTTTTCGTCATCGTCCAAAGGTGTTTCCGCCACCTGAATGCGCAGCTGTTCGATGACGCCATTGATGATATCGCGGGCTTCGTGCAAAGCTTCATGAGCCGCGTACGCATGACGCCTGGACAGTGGCGAATTATGCATAGTCGGATGCGCACGCCAGCAACTAATGTAATACATCACGGTCGCCAGTGCGGTTTGCGCATCGAGCAGGTCTGCTAGGAGTCGGTCAGGCTGACCGGGCAGTAGCGGAAAGCGGGGCAAGCAGTCCCGGTAATCCATACCGCCACCTCCGTACGTGTGGCGAGCTGGGATGGGGTGGGTGGGCCAGCGACGCATCGCCGACCTGGCGTGGGGTCGACCCGGTGGTAGCCAGCTACCTACGGCGTGTTAGAGACGCTAGGCCTGTGGCCCGGTTTCGTCAACAGACGCTAATTTTAGAGTTGTTCCCGCTCACCTGCACCGGCGTGCGCTCATGTTAGAGGCTCTTAAGCGAACGGACACTTCGCTAGCATCCGGACCTATGGTGGCCTGGCAGCTGCTGCATGCCTACCCGACGGTGAACCTGCTGCATGCCGGTGCCGCAGCTGCCATCGAGCTGAACCGCCCAGAGTCACTCAACGCCTGGAATGAACAGCTCGGGGTGGACCTGCGCGCGGCGGTAGAGCGGGTGGCCGGGGAGGAGGACATCCGGGCGGTGCTGATTCGCGGCGCCGGCCGCGCATTCTCCTCCGGCGCCGACCTGCGTGAGGTGCTCAATCCCGTCGCAGCGCAGCGACCGGAGGTCTACCGCATCCTCACCGAGCGGTACAACCCGATCATCGCCGGCGTGCGCCGGATGCCTAAGCCGGTAGTGGCTGCCGTGCACGGGCCCGCGGTAGGGATCGGCTGCTCGCTGGCGCTGGCATGCGACCTGATCGTCGCTGCGGAGGCCGCCTACTTCCTGCTCGCCTTCGTCAATATCGGGCTCGCGCCCGACGGGGGAGCTTGCGCGTTCCTGGCCGCACGGGTGGGTGGGGCGCGTGCTGCGGAGCTGGCGATGCTCGGTGAGCGCCTGCCTGCCGCCATGGCGTTGCAGTGGGGACTGATCAACAAGGTCGTCTCTGACGCTGAGTGCACCGCGGAGTCCGAGGCGTTGGTCGAGCGCCTCGCCCAGGGACCCACCCGCTCCTACGCGAGCACCAAGCGCCAGCTCAACTCCTGGCTCTACCCGGGACTCGATGACCAGCTGGAGCTGGAAGCGCGCCTCCAGCGCGAGGTAGCCGCCACGAACGATTTCGCCGACGGCGTGGCGGCCTACCTCGAGAAACGCCAGGCCCGTTTCCAGGGGAGCTAGGCCGCATCGCCTCAGGTCGTCAGGTGGGCGCGGAAGAACTGCACAATCCGTCGCCAGCCGTCGACGGCCGCTTCCGGACGGTAGGACGGCCGGTCAACGGCGAAAAAGGCATGGCCGGCGCCGTCGTAAGTGTGGAACTCGTGCTGCTTACCCAACCGGTCCAGTTCCGCGGCGAGTGCGGCCGTCTCCGCGGGGGACGGGTTCTGGTCGTCGGCGCCGAAGAGCCCAAGCAGCGGGCAGGACAGCTGTGGCGCCAGATGCAGGATCGGTTTCATATGCCTCGGCATGCCGGGTGGCGGCTCGTTCACCACAAAGCCGCCATAGCAGTCCACGGCGGCGTCCAGCGCAAGCGAGCAGGCCGCGAGGAAACTGTGCCGGCCGCCGGAGCAGTAGCCGATCACGCCGATCTTCCCGTTCGCGCCTGCCAGGTACTTGAGGTGCTCTGCAGCCCCGGCCACGTCGCCGACCAGCCGCTCATCCGGTACCCCACCGGCCGCCCGCACGGTGGCCGCCGCGTCACCAGGGTCCGCCCCGGGCGCCTCCCGGGAATACAGGTTCGGACACAGCGCAGCGAATCCTTCCGCAGCGAACCTTCGCACGATCTCCTTGGTGGCCCAGTCGTAGCCGGGCATGTGGTGGACGACGACCACGCCGCCGCGGGGGCCGCCCGCGAGCGGTTGGGCGCGGTACGCCTCAATCTGGTCACCGCCGTGCCCGGTGATGGTCACGGTCTCGGCTCTCATGGCGTCCGTCATGCGGGGCTCCTCTCCAGATATGGCCAGGAGTAGTCGTTTGACCACCCTATAGCCGTATCTGGCTGGTGGCACAGCGCGCGTTCGTGCCTCCATTCGTCACGCTGCGCCCAATAATTAGCTGATATCACTCGATCGAGTTAAGTGAACGGCGCTACAGTCATGCGCCTGATGATGTCCCCGAAGTTGACGAGCTACTCGAAGCTGACCGACCAGGCGGCCGCCGTCGCGGTCGCGCTGGGAGAACTCGATGTGCGCCCCGAGGACCGGGTACTGATCATGTTACCGGACGGTCCGGGCTTCGCAGAGTCGTTTACCGGCGCCTTGCAGCAGGGTGCGGTGCCGCTGCCGGTGAACCCGCTACTTCCGGCGCGTGAGGTGGTATCCGTTGCCGCCGAGGCCGGTGCTCAGCTGGTGCTCGCGCCGGTGGACCGGATCGTTGCCCTGGCCGAACTGGATGCGGAGCCGCCGGCACTGATTGATGGGCCGCACGGCCTATGGGCTGCCGCGTTGCGGCTGCGGGTCAGCCGAAGTGCACCCAGGGAGCCCGCAAGAGGTCTCGGGTGATCTCCATCTGGCCGCGATGCTGGGCGAGTTCCTCGTAGATGTGCAGCAGCGCACCGCCCTGGGTCCGCCCCAGCGGTAGCGTCGAGATGCCGGGCCGCGGTTGACCGTGTGGCGGCCCGCACGGTTCGAGGGCTGCGAGGTCGGCGGCCAAGCGTTGCCGGGCTCGCCGGGTGTCTTCGATCAGCTCAGCGACGCGGCCGGTAGCGCGGAATTCCGCCGGCCGGTCCCGCACGATGCGGCGGCCGGCGATGATCTCGCTGCCCCAGTACTCCATGACGCCGAGGCAGTGGGTGAGGATTGCGAACGGTGAGTTTGCCCCCGGCAGGTCAGGCCGGCGATTGGCGAGGTCGTCGCCGAGTTCGCCGACGATCTGGACCATGCCGTCGAGCGCCTCGTCCAGGTAATACAGAAAGTCGTCGATCGAGATCATGCCGCGCCCCCTAACCTGGCCGTCCCATCGACGCCACCAGCTCTACGGTGATCTCATCGAGCGAGCCCACGACAACGTCGGCGAGGACAAGCGCATCCGCTGCCGGGGGAAAGGCCGCATGAGGGACCGCGAGCACCGCCAAGCCGGCCGCGGCAGCCGACCTCAGCCCGTTACTGGAGTCTTCGATTGCGACGGCCTGGGCTGGTTTCACGCCCAGCCGCTGCACCACGGTCTGGTACACCGCAGGCGATGGCTTGCCCGCAGCCACCTGCTCCGTGGAAACGCTGACCCGGAACTGCTGCGCCAGTCCGGCTGCGGCCAGTACCGAGTCGATGAGCCGCCGTGGTGAGGACGAGGCGAGTCCCAGCGGCCAGCGCCGGCCCAACCGCTTGACTGCCTCAACCGCACCGGGAAGCAGCGGCGGCCGTTCGCCGTAGCGGGCTGCGATCCGGTTCACCACGGTGGCCGCGACCTGTTCCGGCTCGCCAGGTATGCCCACCACATCGGTCAGGTATGCCGACCATTCCGCCGTGCTCATGCCCTGCATAGCCCGGGTCGCTTCCGCGGGCCACGGCCGGCCGGCTTCGTCGGCTAAGCGACGGCGGACCGCATCCCAGACCTGCTCAGAGTCCAGCAGCACGCCGTCGAGGTCGAAAACGACCGCCTGCACGTCCCCAGCCATCTGCCTCTCTCTACCCTGGATGAGGCCGATGACGGTTGGTCATGCCGGCAGCGGCAGGTCCTCTTCCTCCAGCAAGACGACCTTAATCCAGCCCTGGTCGTACGGTTCGATGTGCACCTTGGCGACACCCATGCCGGCGGCGATGCGCTCCGCCTTCTTTTCGTAGTCCTCCACGACCTGGCCCGGAAGCAGTTCCACCAGCAGGGTTACGGGCGGCCCTGGGTCCACTGAGTGCATCTGTGGTGTCAGGGTGAGGGGAATCCTGCCGGCCGTCACGGAATGGCGCGCTAGTTGGGCGCTGTCCGCCACCTCTGCCCACTGCCAGCCCAATTCAGTGGCCCACCGCGCCAGC
This sequence comes from Pseudonocardiaceae bacterium, assembly GCA_035640615.1. Taxonomy (GTDB): domain Bacteria; phylum Actinomycetota; class Actinomycetes; order Mycobacteriales; family Pseudonocardiaceae. The sequence continues at coordinate 17,901 of DASQVU010000017.1, read as the reverse complement.
TCGCGATCCTCCCGCTGGCGTTGTAGCCAGCGTGGTGTCCACCAGGAACGAGCGGCGTACTGCCCGGCACGCCGGTTGGCCCGCGTCGCGGTCCCACTGCCCGGAACGAACGTCATGACAGATCCTTTCCATCCCGATCGGGAGGTACCCGGCAGAAGATCGGCCCAAACGCCGGAACGGCCGGGTCCGCGGGGTTTCGTCAGGCCATGACGTCCACAGGCGATTACCCAGATTGATCGTTGACTGGGGAGGACCAGCCGCGGGTAGTGCGGCTGATTCTTCCGAACCAACGATCACAACTCAGCTGTCCGGACGGCGGCGTCGAGCTCTTTGGAACTCGACGCCGCCGGAACGGTCAGTGGCCGCCTGAACCGCCAAGGAGGCCGCTGAGGGGGTTGCTGCCGCCGCCCAGGAGGCCGCCGCCGTCACCGGGATTACTTGGTTGCTGCTCGTGCCCGGTACCCGAACCACCCTGCGCCGGGTCGCTAGGCCGCTGGTCCTGCCCCGGGTCGAACGGGCTGCCCTGACTGGGCTCAGCCATAGCCGGGCTGGCAGCCAGGACTTCCAAGCCGGCTACACCCGATGTCGTGGCAAACACGAGAAGGGACAAAGCCGCTGCCCTCGTCAACTTACGCGCCGTGCCGTGCGCCATGGTTACTCCTTGTAGTTTTTTGACCCCATATGGTCACCGCGGTTGATATCATGCTTGCAAGGGGAGCCTGTTTCGGGGGTCACAGGCCTGCCCCTACCAACGAGGTGATCTCCCGCGGGATCCGATGGATGTTGTCACGGGCCCACCGCAGACCCGGCTGTGCCCGGAGTACTACCGGTGCCCCAACGGTCTCATGGCTGCTTGTGCACCCTGCGGCGCTGTGCAGGAGGGTGCTGGGTCGATATCACGATGATGCCGGCGAGGGCCATGAACGCCGCGACGACCCACAGGCCGGCGCGGAAGCTGCCGGTGAGGCCCTGGAGCCAGCCGGTGAGGTAGGGACCCAGGAAGCCACTGAGGTTGCCGAAGGAGTTGATCAGGCCGATGCCGGCCGCGGCGCCGACCCCGGTGAGGACGGTATTCGGCAGCTGCCAGAACACCGGGATGGCCGCGTACACGCCGATCGCACAGACGGTGATGCAGGCCATCACGAGCAGCGGGGAGCTCATGTACAGCGCGGCTGCGATCGCCACCGCCCCCGCCAAAGCGGGGATCGCAACGTGCCCGGCCCGTTCACCGGTGCGGTCGGAGTGCCGGGCCCACAGCACCATCACCACTGCTGCGACCGCGTACGGAACGGCGGTGATCAGCCCGATCTGTACCAGCGAGAAGGTCACCTGGAACTGCTGCTGGAATTCCTTGATCACCTGGGGCAGGAAGAAGGCCAGGACGTAGAGTCCGAACACGATCCCGAAGTAGACGGCGCTGAGCGCAAGCACCCGCGGGTTCGTCAGCGCCGCGCGGATGCGCACCTCCCGGCCGAGTTCGTGGGCCTCCTCCGCAGCAAGCTGCGCTTCTAGCGCGGAGCTTTCCTCCTCGGTGAGCCACCTTGCGTCGCGGGGGCGGTCGGGTAGCAACCCCAGGACTAGCAGGCCGGCCACCACCGCGGGCAGCCCTTCGATGAAGAACATGAACCGCCAGCCGGCATCGAAACCGAGCACCCCGTCTCCGTGCTGGATCAGCAGCGTGGACAGCGGGCTGCCGATGACCGAGGACAGTGGGACCGCGAGGAAGAACAACGCGACGACCTTGGCGCGCTGCGCGCGGGGGAACCAGTAGCTCAGATACAGGATGATCCCGGGGAAGAACCCTGCCTCGGCCACGCCGAGCAACACCCGCACCACGTAGAAGCTGATCTCGCCCCGGATGAATGCGGTGGCTGACGCCACCAGCCCCCAACTGACCATGATTCGGGCGATCCATACCCGGGCGCCGACCCGGTGCAGGATGATATTGCTGGGCACTTCAAAGAAGAAGTAGCCGATGAAGAACAACCCTGCGCCCAGCCCGTACGCTGCGGCGCTGAGCCCCAGGTCGGCGTTCATCCGCAACGCGGCGAACCCCACGTTGACCCGATCCAAATAGTTGATCAGATAGAGCAACCCCAGAAACGGCACCAGCCGGACGGCCACTCTCCTAGTGATCATCTTCTCGCGTTCTGGATGCAGACTGCTGTTGGCGGGCCTGTTTACCGCAGTTTGCATCCAGACTGCGGTTTGGCGGCGGGCTCGGGGAAGTGGCAGGCGACGTGGTGGGCGGGGGCCCGTTCGGCTAACGGGGGTTCCTGAGTGCGGCAGATGGACTGGGCTTTCCAGCAGCGGGTGTGGAAGCGGCAGGCGGTCGGCGGGTTCAGCGGGCTGGGCACCTCGCCGCTGAGCCGGATCCGGCGCTTGCGCCGAGCCGGGTCGGGTGCCGGCACCGCGGACAGCAGCGCCACCGTGTAGGGGTGCAGGGGTTGGGAGTACACGGCGTCGCGGGCACCAAGCTCGACGATCTTGCCGAGGTACATGACGGCGACCCGGTCCGAGACGTGCCGCACCACTGACAGGTCGTGGGCGATCAGCAGGTACGTCAGGTCGAGCTCGTCTTGCAGGTCCTCCAGCAGGTTGATCACCTGGGCCTGGATCGAGACGTCCAGCGCCGACACCGGCTCGTCGGCCACGATCAGCTTCGGGTGTAGCGCCAGGGTGCGGGCGATGCCGATGCGCTGGCGCTGCCCGCCGGAGAACTCGTGCGGGTACCGGTTGTAATGCTCGGGATTCAGGCCGACGAGTTCCAGCAGCTCCTGCACCGCGGACCGGACCCCGCCGGGCGGATCGACGCCCTGGATCCGGAACGGGGCTGCGACGATGGTGCCGACGGTGTGCCGTGGGTTCAGCGACGAGTACGGATCCTGAAAGATCATCTGAATGTCCCGGCGCAGCGGTCGCATGTGGCGCGCGGGCAGGTGCGTGAGGTCGCGCCCGTCGAACACGATCGACCCGGCGGTAGGCTCTAGCAGCCGGGTGAGCAGCCGCCCGGTGGTCGTCTTGCCGCAACCAGACTCGCCGACCAGGGAAAGCGTCTCCCCGCGCAGCACGTCGAAGTCCAGCCCGTCGACCGCCCGGACGGCGCCGACCTGCCGGCGCAGCAGGCCACGCCGGACCGGGAAGTGCTTGCGCAGCCCGGATACCTGCAGCAGCGGCGCGCTCACAGCGTCGGCCGGATCTCGTGGTGAAGGATCTGCTGACGCTGACGTTGGGCCTCAGGCAGGTGGCAGGCCACCAGGTGCCCCGCCGACCCTGCAGAGCGCAGCTCGGGTCGCACGGTGCTCGACTGCGGCTGCACGTAGCGGCAGCGTGGGTGGAATGGGCACCCGGGCGGGACGGTGATCAGGCTCGGCGGGCTGCCGGGGATCGGCACCAGCCGCTGCAATCGCTCGCGGTCCCAGCGCGGCATCGACCCGAGCAACCCCCAGGTGTACGGGTGCGCCGGCGCGGCGAACACCTCATCCGCCGGCCCGTACTCGACGGCCCGCCCGGCGTACATCACCAGGATGTCGTCGGCGACCTCGGCCACCACGCCCAGATCGTGCGAGATCATCAGGACCGCAGCCGGTAGCTCCCGGAGCAAATCGAGGATCTGGGCCTGCACCGTGACGTCCAGTGCCGTAGTCGGTTCGTCCGCGATCAGCAGCTGCGGATCGCACGACAGCGCCATCGCGATCATGGCGCGCTGCCGCATGCCGCCGGAGAACTGGTGCGGGTAGTCGTCGACGCGCGAGTGGGCCTGCGGGATGCCCACCCGGTCGAGTAGCTCCACCGCGCGTGCCCGGGCGGCCGGCTTGCTGGCGTCGTGGTGGCACCGGTATGCCTCGACAATCTGGTCACCCACGGTGTAGTACGGGTGCAGCGCCGACAGCGGATCTTGAAAGATCATCGCCATGGTCCGGCCACGGAGCTTGCGGACCTGCTCGGCGCCGGCCGACACCAGCTCCCGACCGTCGAGCCAGATCTCGCCGGAGATCCGCGCCGTGCTCGGCTGGTGCAACCCCATGATCGCCAAGGCGGCCACGCTCTTACCCGAACCGGACTCCCCGACCACACCCAGTCGGCGGCCAGGGTCCAGCCGCAGCGACAACCCGTCCACGGCCTTGACCACACCATCCTCAGTCGGGAAGTGCACCCGCAGATCACGCACGTCCAGCAACGGGCTCATGAGTACCGGATCCTCGGGTCGACCGCGGCGTAGAGCAGATCCACGACCAGGTTGGCCACGATGATGAAGATGCTGCCGACCAGCACCACCCCGAGCACCTTCGGCAGGTCGTTGTTGACCACCGCGTCCACCGAGTATTTGCCGATCCCGGGCAGCGAGTACGTGCTCTCGGTGAGGATCGCGCCGCCGAGCAGCAACCCCAGGTCCAGCCCGAAGATCGTCAGTATCGGGGTCAGTGCCGAGCGCAACCCGTGCTTGAGCACCACGGTGCGCTCGGGCAGCCCCTTGGCGCGGGCAGTGCGGATGAAATCTTCGCCCATCGTCTCGAGCATGCCTGCCCGGGTCAGCCGGGCGTAACCGGCGGCGTAGAGGAACGCCAGCGTGATCCACGGCAGCAGCAGACTATACGCCCAGCGCAGCGGGTTCTCATGGATCGGCACGTAGCTGCCGCCCGGCACGGTGATGCCCAACCAGTAGCTGAAGACCGACAGCGCCAGCAGCCCGGTGAAGAAGATCGGCAAGGAGACACCGGCCAGCGCGATACCCATCGCGGCGCGGTCAAAGACGCTGCCCCGGCGCAGCGCGGAGATGACACCGGTGGAGACCCCGGCGAGCAGCCAGATCACGGCTCCGCCGGCCGCCAGCGAGATCGTCACCGGTAGCCGGTCGAGCAGGTCGGGCAGTACCGGGTTCTGGGAGAGGAAGGAGTACCCGAAGCACGGTGCCGGGCAATGCACCGTGGTCGGGCCGGTGCTGTAGTCCGCGCCGAGCACCAAGCCCTTGACGAACCGGCCGTACTGCACCCAGATCGGGTCGGTGAACCCGAGTTTGTGCGCGATGTCCCGGATCACCTCCGGCGAGGCGGTCCGGCCGACGTAGCGTGAGGCGAGGTCCTCTGGGGTGGCCCCGGCCAGCCGAGGCACCAGGAAGAAGATCACGAACGTCGCAGCCGTGACGATCAGCAGCAGGATCACCGCTGCGATCAACCGTCGCACGACGTAGCCGCCCACGGGCTATCTCCGCTTATCTCCGCGTGGTGCCCAGCGCGAGGTAGTCATACATCTGGAAGCCGTTGGAGATGAAGGCGTTGGTCAGGGTCGGCGGCCGGTACAGCAGGCCCTTGGCCCAGACGCCGGGGAGCACGAACGCGTCCTCCATCACCTTGCGGTCGATGCCTACCCAGATCTGCTCCCGCGCCGCGGTGTCGGTGGTGGCCAGTGCCTGGTCGAGCATCTGGTCGATTGCCGGGTCCTTGATTCCCAGGTTGGAGTTGCCCCCGGTAGGCCGGATGACCCGGCTGTCCACGATCTGAGCGAGGAACCCGTAGCCGTCGGGCCAGTCCGCGCCCCAGCCGTACACGATCAGGCCAAGGTTGTTGGCCTTGGCGTAGTCCGGTTTCCCGGCGTACAGCCGCAGATAGTCGGCCAGCGGGTATGGCTTGATCTCCAGCTTGATCCCGGCCCGGGCCAGCGACTGCTGCAGCGCCTCGGCGGTGGCCTTCTCCTTCGGCCGCTCGGCGCGGTAGGAGATGCCAGTGGTGAAGCCGCCCGGCTGGCCACACTGTGCCAGCTCGTCTTTAGCCTTCGTGATGTCGCCCAGATGTTTGGTCGATGGGTAGAGGTCGAAGCGCTTCGCACCCGGGATCACCGGTGGCAGCAGGTTCGTGGCGATCTCACCGCCGGTGCCCCCGCCGTAGGCGCGCTGGTAGCCGACCCGGTCGGCGGCATACAGCACTGCCTTGCGGCAGTGGATGTTGTCCAGCGGTGCCACGTCGGAGTTGAGCGCGGTGTACCACAGCCGGGCGTTGAGTGCGGAGTCGGTGTTGGCCCGCAGGCCTTGATAGCCGAGGATGCGGCCCTGTGCCGATGGCCCGACACCGGAGCCCTCGATTGCGACGTCGAGATCCCCGGAGATGAGCCGGTTGTCCACGTCGTCGGCGTTGACGTTCAGGTCGATGGTGATCCGGTCGGGCAGCGGCCGGCGGTTCGGGTCGGTGGCCGGGTCCCACTGCGGGTTGCGGACCATCGTGAACCGCTTGCCCAGCTCGTTGGTCTGGAACAGGTAGGGGCCGGTGGAGACCACGTGCTCCTTATATTTCGACCCGGTGTCCTTGGCCCGCGGCACCGGCATGGTGGCCGGGGTCTGCGCGAGGTAGTCGAATCCGCTGAACGGCTTGCGCAGATGGAACACGATCGTTCGGTCGTCCGGGGTCTCGATCGCCTTCAAACTGAGCTTGTCCGGAGTGGGATCGGCGTACGGGCTGGAGTAGCCCTGCAGGTCGAGCACGTCGTTGAAGTACGTCGGCCCGTTGGGGAAGGTCGTCTTGTCCAGTGAGCGTTCGACGGCGAATTTCACGTCCCTGCTGGTGACCGGCGTGCCGTCCTCGAATTTGACCCCAGGGCGCAGGGTGTAGGTCCAGGTCCTGGCGCCGTCGCTGGCGCGGCCCAGTGACTCGGCGAGATCGGGCACCAGCGTGGCGCCCTGCGCACCCGGGGCTGGCTTGAACATCACCAGCGCGCGGCCGTAGAGCCGGGCGAAGTTCCAGGAGTAGGCGTAGTAGGTGTCAGCCGGGTCGAGGGAGTCCCAATCGCCGGAGTTGGCGTAGCGCAGGGTGCCGCCCCTGGCGACGGAGGGATTGTGGATGCCACCGGACGTGCTCGACGTGCCCCCTGCGCCCGGGCCGCCACACGCCACCAGTACCAATGTGGCCAGTGCGGCCAGTGCAGTTCGGCATTTCGGGCTCATTGTGGGCTTCACTCCTTCATCGCGAACGCGGATCCAGCGCGTCGCGCAGGCCGTCGCCGAACAGGTTGAACGCCAGCACCGTGACGAAGATCGCCAACCCGGGGAAGAGCATGAAGTTCGGCGCGATCTGGAACCAGTGCGTGGCTTCCGAGAGCATCCCGCCCCAGGTGGGAGTCGGCGGCCGGACGCCGACGCCGAGGAACGATAGCGCCGCTTCGAACAGGATGTTGGTCGGGATCAGCAGCGTCGAGTAGATCAGGATCGGTGCGGCCAGGTTGGGCAGCATTTCGGTGAGCAGGATCCGCGGCGTGCGCGCGCCGAGGCTGCGAGCGGCGTCGATGAACTCCCGCTCACGCAGCGACAGCGCCTGCCCGCGGATGATCCGGCCGATGTACGGCCAGTTGAAAAACCCGATGATGAACACCATCAAGGCGACGCGCAGCGTGTCGCCGGTCAGGCCGAAGGCGCGGTCTGGCACCACACCGGCCAGCGCGATTGCAAACAGCAGCAGCGGGAACGCCAGGAAGACGTCCATCGTCCGGCTGATCAGTGTGTCGACCCAGCCCCTGAAGTATCCGGCGATGGTGCCCGCCACGGTGCCCAGCAGCACCGATAGCAGGGTGGCGAGGAAGGCGATGAGCAGCGAGATCCGCGAGCCGTAGACGACCCGGCTGAACAGATCGCGCCCGTTGACCGGTTCGGCGCCGAACAGGAAATCCCAGCTGATGCCGCCGAAATGGCCGCGGGGGACCTGCAGGTCTGGGTCGACCTTGTCATAGTGGAACTCCAGCGGCGGATGCCCGAACACTGCGACGATCACCGGCGCGAAGATCGCGACCAGCATCAGGGTTATGACGGTGGCCCCACCGGCGAGCGCGACCTTGTCCCGCTTGAGCCGCGCCCAGGCGATCTGGCGCAATGACCGCCCCTGGATCGCGGTGCTCTCCCGCGAGTGCCCAGACATCCCAGACATCCCAGGCATCGTAGGTCGCCCGTTCTCGCAGTCTGGATGCAGACTGCTGTTTTGGGCCCGGAAAACCGCAGTCTGCATCCAGACTGCGGTTTCCGGCCGGGTGCTGGCCAAGCCAGCCGGCTTTTACCGCATCGGGTCGTTACCGGTGAATCGTCGGTACCCGTGCGCAGTGATCCGCCCGATGGCTGCCTTCACCAGACCGAACACTGCACCTTGAAGCGCTCCGGCGAGAAGTACCTCACCGATCTTGCGGTCCAATGCGGTTGGCTCGGGCGCCTGGTCAGTACCGGATACGGCCCGCCACATCCGGTTGAAAATCGCCCCAGCCAGGGCGCCAGCGAGCAAGCCAGTGATCCAACTCACCAGCTTGAAAGACGCATCACCGGGCAGCTCGCGCGAGCCGTTCTTGGCGGGGTCGCTGCGGCGCTGCATGACTCGGCTGATTGGTGTCAGTAGTTGGGCCATCTCGCGTTCCCTTCTGCGGGTTGCGCTCAGTTACCCAATTATCAACGCTGCGTAAACGCGGCCAAGCAGGAGGTGCAGTGAGGCGTGCGTTACGCACCGAATTGCAGGACGGTCAACGATCCGCCACCGGCGTTGCTCACATACGCTCGGCGGCCGCCGGGCAGCAGGGCGATGCTGGTCGGCCCCGCCCCGGTGGGCATGGTGGCGGTGACCTGGTTCGTCTCGGAGTCGATCACCGAGACGGAGTTGCTGCCCTCGTTGACCACGTAACCGAACCGTCCATCTGGCGACCAGGCGATGTCCTGGGGGTCCTTGCCGACCGGGATGGTGGCCATCACCTGCTGACCCGCGGTGTCGATGAGCGAAACGGAGTTCGAGTTGTCGTTCACCACGGCGGCCAGCGGGCGGTGCGGGTTGAGCGCGATGCTGGCCGGGCTGTTGCCGACCGGAATGGTCGACTCGACTTCGAGATTACGGGTCTCGATCACCGACACCAAGTTGGAATCATGACTGACGGTGAAGGCGCGCTGGCCATCAGCGGAGAACGCCACACCGGCTGGATTCGGTGCAACCGGGATCTGCCCGATGGTGTCATTTGTGGTGGTGTCGATCACTGAGATAGACGCGATGTCAGGGAGGGGCACGTACAGCTGTGTCCCGTCCGGGCTGGCTTCGGCAGGGAACGGGCGTGCGGGCTGGGGGATGGTGGCGACCATGGTGTTCGAGCGGCTGTCGAGCACGCCAAGCGAGTGGATCGTGCCCCGGTCGTTGAAGATGCTGACGTACAGTTTGCGGCCGTCCGGTGCGAAGCTGAGGAACCGGGGCGGGCCAGCCGCAACCGGGATTGTTGCGGTCACCTGGTTCGTTGCGGTGTCCACCACGGTGATGCTCTGCGCGTCCCGGTTGGCGGTGTAGGCGTGCCGGCCGTCGGGCGACACGGCGACGAAACGAGGGCTCGCCGACATCGGGATGGTGTTAGGAGTAACCGGGCTCGCCGGCTGAGGTCCGACCTTCGCCACCGCACTTGGTTGCGCCTTCGGCGGTGCGGCGCTGTGTGTCCCGGCGCCCGTCCTGACGCCGAGCACGACCAGCGTGATCAAACCAGCCAGCGCCACCGCTGCGCCGGCCCCGACGAGGACCCGCGGGTGGCGGCGAGCGGTTGATGGGCCTGAGGCGGTCGAGGGGGCGGTCGGGGGGATCGAAACGGTTGGCACGGTTGATGCGGTTGATGCCGTCGAGGCGCGCCGCCCGTCCTCCGGCCGCGCTGGCGGCGGGAAGGGCGTGGCGGCCGGCTTCGCCGCCCACGTTGAGGCCCGGATGGGCACCGCTGTCCAGACGGTAGCCGGCGCCGTCGTGGTGCGCTGCGCCGGAATCGGCAGCGCTGCTTCCGGCTGAGTGGGGGTCGGCTCGGGCTGGGTAGGGGTCGGCTCCGGTTGGGTGGGGGTCGGCTCCGGTTGGGTGGGGGTTGGCTCCGGTTGGGTGGGGGTCAGCTCTGATGGGGTTGTGGCTGGCTCCGGTTTGGATGCTGCGTCTGGATCTTGCCGAGCCGGGCTGCGGGAGACCGCGGGCGCTGACGCAGCGGCCAGCGTGGCGGCGCCAAGCGCGACGATATGTTCCGGGTGCGAGTCCACCACCACGGGGCTGCCCAGCTGCGCCGATATCATCTCAGCGGCGGAGGGAATCTCCGCCGATCCACCGACCAGCAGGACCGCGCGCAGCTCTGCAGGCTCGACCTGAGCCGACTTCAGGGTGTGGGACAGCGCGGTGATGGTCGACTCGATTGGTTCGGGTCCACCGTCGCCGCCGAGGTGTTCGAGGCGTTCCGGATGCCCGAGGATCTCGCTTTTGTCGGATTGCTTGCGCACGACCGTTGCATCGAACGTGCCGCCGTCCAGGTCACACACGGCCATCGTGTCGCCATCGCGCCAGCCTTGGGTCGCAGCGTAGTGGGCCACAGCGGCTTCCGGCTCGGTCACTACCGCGGGCTTCGTCAGCTCCGCCTGGCGCGCAGCATCCTCGAACAGCGCACACCGGAATGCTCCCCAGCTCGCTGGGCGGGTCAGCACGATGTGATCGGGTGGTTCACCTTGCGCCGTGGTTACCTTGGCGACCACGTCCCGCAACAGAGCGCCCAGCACGGCGGTGACTTCGTAGGGTGCACCACCAACGACAACGGGCGTGGGGTCGCCGAGTCGACTCATGAGCTCACGGCCGACCCCATCGGCGCAATTCTGGGCGGTCTCGCCGGTGGCTACCGTGCCGTCACTCCGCAGGCCTACCACCGGTGGGGTGACCACCGCATGGTCTCCCAGCGGAATCATCTGGGCAGCGGCGCCTGTCCTCGCTATCGCGGCCGCAACGAACGTAGTGCCGATGTCGATCCCGAGGCTATAGCTCACCGCTCCTCCACAGAAAACAAACCCACAGCAACCTACACCGCACACGAATGATTGACAGGTGGTGACCACAAGATGAACTTCATTCCCGTTTCGGCGGGCTTTCGTCGCGATCAGTGATCAACCGAGCACACCATCAGCACGCCGGCGCACTCGTCACGCTCCGTGTTGTTAACGAGCCGGTATGTAGCAACGATGAGCGATGCGGTAGACAGGGCATTCGAACGCGAAGCGACATGGGCAGGTCACGATGAGTTACTGGCTCGGGGTCGACGTGGGGACCACCTTCACTGCTGCCGCCATCTGCCGCCAGCAGCCAGGCCAGCGTGTGCACCTCGAAGTGGTGCCGCTGGGCGTCCGATCCGCTGCGGTGCGCTCGGTGGTCTACCTAAGCAGCGCCGGTGAGGTGGTCATCGGTGAGGCAGCCGAGCGCCGCGGCGCCGCCGACCCGGACCGGGTGGTCCGCGAGTTCGTGCCGGGTGTCGGCGACGACATGACGATGGTGATCGACGGAGTCGAGTACTCGGCAGCAGCCTTGACCGCCTCGGTGATCAGGTGGGTGGTCGATCGGGTCGCGACGCGTGAGAGCGGTCCCGCTCAGGGCATCGCAGTCGCGTACCCGGCGAGCTGGGAGCCGGGCACGATCGGTGCGCTCGCTGCTGCGCTGGGCGCGGCCGGCCTGCCGCAGGTCAGCTTCTGCACCGGTGCGCAAGCGGCGGCCATGAGCTACTCGATCCGGGAAGGGATCGGTGCCGGCAGCACCATCGCGGTCTACGACCTCGGTGGCGGTCGGTTCGACGCTGCGGTCGTGCGCACCACTGGCGCGGCAACGCCTGATTTGCCGCCGACGCCCTCACTGCTCGGGATCCCCGAAGGCATCGACGGTCTGGGCGGCGCAGATTTCGACGATGCGGTGTTCGGGCACCTCCTGGCTGCGGTTCCGGCCTTGAGCGCTAGTGAGCCGCACGCCACCGCCCGGCTGCGCCGCAGCTTCGCGCTGTGCCGGCGCGAGTGCATCGAGGCGAAGGAAGCGCTATCGATCGACACTCAGGTCACGATCCCGGTGCTGCTCCCGCACGTGCAGTCACAGGTCAGTCTGACCCGGGCCGAGTTCGAGGACTTGATCCGCCCGCAGCTCACCGAGACAGTGCAGGCGCTGTGCCGAACGCTGGAATCAGCCGGCGTCACTCCAGCCGATCTCGACGGGGTGCTTGTGATCGGCGGCTCGTCACGGATCCCGCTGGTCACTGAGCTGCTGGAGGCGCAGCTGGCCCGCCCCGTTGCAGTGGACGCCGATATTCAGACCGCGATCGCGCTCGGTGCCGCCCTGTACGGGCTGCCCGCCGGCGCGGTCGAGATCGACGATGCCAGCACCGAAGTCGATCTCGGTCCGGCCATCCCGGCTCCTGCGCCAGCCGCTCTGGCGGACTGCCAGGATCGCGAGCCACTGGCCCAGACCCCATCGCACGAGCCGCCCTGGTTGGCTACCGCTGCGCTGGACCTCGACTCTCCTGATGCCCCCTGGCGCCGGGCGAGCACCGAACGCTTGGCGCGGTTCGCGGCGGCGGGGATGTTCGCTCTCGTGCTGGCCGGTGGCGCGGTATCGGCACCGTTCATCATGACCTCATACCTGGAACCCAGCACGGCACCTGCTGAGGTACCAGCGCCCAAGGTCCCGGCGGCCAGCGTGGCTCCGCCATTGCAGCCCCCAGCGTTTCACCCGCCGGCACCTCCAGCGTTCCCGGCCCCGCCGCCGCTCCAACCGCCAGCGGTGCCGGCCCCCGAAGGGCCGGTGCCGAGCGTGGCGGCAGTGCCGGCCCCGAATACCGGCGCCGGATCGGCGCCATCAGCCCCGACGAAGCCCCTCAACAGCACCGCACGGTCGAAAGGCGCGGCGGCGCCGGCGCCGCACAATGGCGCCAACCAGCCGAAGGCACCGGACGCCAGCAACCCCCCCGCCGCGCCACAGGTCCCCGACTGGGTAACCCAGGCCCGCAGCTGACCCCGCCCCGCCACCCACACCCCGACATGGAGACATATCGGGGTTATAACCGGGTCGGCGACCCCGATATGTCTCCATGTCGGGGTCGTAGGGGTTGGGTGCCTAGGGGATTATGCGAGGAGGAGTTCGGGAGACATGCTGCTGTGGCCGTTGGCCGACCAGTCGACCATCAGCAGCGTGGCGTCGTCTTGCAGCCGGCCACCCTGGTAGGCGAGCACCGCGGCGGCCAGCCGCCGCAGGGTCTCCGGAGCCGACAGCTGCGCGAGCGAGGCGCGCTCGGTGAAGTCCACCAACCGCTGCTCGCCGAAGAACTCCCCAGCCGCGTCGCGCGCCTCGACGACGCCGTCGGAGTACAGCAGCAACCGATCTCCCGGCTCGAGCTGCTCGGTGGCGACGAGCCCGTCACCGCTGCCGGCTGAAAAGCCCAGCGGGCGCCGCGGCGGATGGGCGAGCTCCTTGACGACCCGCCCGCTACGCACCAGCAGCGGCGGGGGATGACCGGCCAGCAGGTAGCGCAGCCGGCCGGTCTCGGTGTCCAGCTGCGCGATTACCGCCGTCACGAACCGCAGCGGACCAGGTTGCGCGGTGACCAGCTCGCTGGCTCGGTTGGCTAACGCTGCCAGGTCGGTCTCGCCGGCGCGGCGGGCGTTGCGGACGGCGGTCATCGCCAAGGCGGTGGTCAAGCAGGCCTGCATGTCGTGACCGACGCCGTCGAAGACGGCCATGTTCAACGTGGTCGAGTCCGCGGCGTAGTCGTAGGCGTCCCCGGCGACCCGATCGTGCGGCTCGAGCAGTGCGGTCACGACGACTCGTTCGCTGGCGAAGGTGCGCGGCGGCAACAGCTGCCACAGCAGCTCCGAGGGCGCCGACAGCGGGGTGTGAGTCCGCAGGCCCCGCAACCGATCACTGTAGGCAATCTTCGTCATCACGATGTGACCCATCAACCCAGCCACTGACCAGCACCGGGCGCGCAGATCCGGATCGTCGGCCACGTCCTCGGCGAGGCCGAAGCGCAGCACTCCGATGCGTTCGGTGCCGTCCAGGACGGGTACCCACAGCACTCGGTCACCGGAGTCGGTGGCGGGCAGGATTTCTCCCAACTGGTAGGAGCGGCCCGCGACGGTTCCCTCGACCTGTACCGGCGCGACAGCGTGCGGTGATATCGGATTCAGTACTTCTTGCGCCAGGTCGACCAGCAACAGATCGGCACTCAGGCCGACGTCCCGTACGATGTGATCGAGCATCGTCGAAAGTCGGTCCCCGGTGATCAGGTGGGTGTCATCGACCACCCGTGCCAGCACTTCAGCCCATGCTTCGGGCCATCTAGTCATCGAGCACAGCAGTCAGTGCTTTTCCCCCCGTCGCGTCTGTCGCGTCCCTAACCGTGGCGGCTAAGTGCAGCATGGTGTCCAACCCCGTGACGCTGACTGGGCGCAGCACGCTGCGGTTGCCGCCGGTGACCACGAGCAGCCGGTTGCCTTGCTCGGCGCACCGTTCATGATGCGTGGCCAGCAAGGCCAAGCCCGCAGAGGACATGAACGTCAGACCGCTGAGGTCGAGGACTACTGCGGCGGGCGCGGTGAGTTCGGCCTGCGTGGCGGTGAGCTGGGCGTCGACGGCGGGCGCGGTCAGCGTGTCCAGCTCGCCGGTGACCCGCACGACCACTGCCGTGTCATTGACGTAGTGCACCTTGATGCACAGTGGCAGATCGGGGGCGTTCACGACGGGCCGGCAGCATCCAGGATGCGGGACATCGCGATGGCCTTTCAGTGGTTCGCCATCGTGGTCAGGGACGGCGCTGCGGCTACGGCGTAGCGCTGGGCGAGCTTAACGATTTGGCGCAGGATTGTGCAAGGCGCACGGATTAAACCGCGGCCGTCTCGCGCGCTCACCTGCTTGGCGCGGTGTGTCCGTTATATGGTGCGGGTGATGGATAACGACGATTTCCCAGCAAATATCCTCGGCGTGCAGGTGGCCGAGCATGGGCCCGACTCGCGTGTGGTCACCGTGAGCGGTGAGGTGGACGCGCTGACCGCGCCGAAGCTAGCCGACTACCTGACCGCGCAACTCGCCGTCGCCCGGGTCGTGGTGGTCAACCTGGACGGGGTCCGGTTGCTGGGGTCGGCCGGGTTGCGGGTGCTGTTCGAGGCCAACGAACTCGCTATCCGGCAAGGCCGCGAGCTGCGGTTGGTGTGCAACTCTCCGAATGCCAGCCTGGCCCTGGAGGTCAGTGGCCTGCGCGAGTACTTCGCCATGGCGGACAGCGTGCCCGAAGCACTCAACAGCTGACGGCGCATCAGGGCCAGTCAGGGCACGGTGAGATGCAGCCGTACCGTCGTGCCCTTGGGGTCGCTGTGCAGCTCGAGCAGATCACTGAACTGCCGAGCCAACCACAGCCCACAGCCGGTGAGCTGGCCAGGCGGGCAGGGTAGCTGCCCGGCCAACGGATCCCGCAGGCCAGCGCCCGTATCACTGACCTCGCACAGGATTGTCCGCGGGCCGGTCCATATCTGCAGCACGCCCGATCCGCCGCCGTGTTCGATCGCGTTGGTGGCCACTTCGTCGACGGCCTGCACGAACGGCGCGACCGACTTCGAATCCGCGCCAATCTCGCTGGCCTGGGCGCTCACGAAGTCCCGCAAGGTGGCCAGCTGTTCGGGCCTGCTGAACGTCAGCCACAGGACCGGGGCCGGCAGCTCGGGCAGCGGCGAGGAGTTGCATTCGTAGTTGAACACCGCCGGGTCGGTATAGCTCGGACTGGGCCGCTGCTGCCCGCACTCCACCAGCTCGGGATGGGTTCGAGAGACCTGGGTCAGGACCCTTCGCTCCACCGCATTGACGTCGTAGGTGCACAGGAGGGTCACATTGGCCCCGGCCAGTGCGGTGTTGACCAGTGACTCGTAGCGGATCCATTCCTTGGCTTCCGGGCCCGTTCGGGTCGTCCACCACGGCTCTGCGATGATCCGCAGCCGCCGACCATCCTGGCATGCCGCTCGCGCGGCGCGGTGGGTAACCGCCAGCGCGCGCGCTGGGTGCTGGTACCACTGGCTGCTCGCCTCGAACGTCACTCGCTCGGCATCGCCGCGCAGCGCTGCGCGCAGCCAACCGGCATCGCGGTCCGTCGTAGCAATCCGGATCGGCTCGCCGCGCTCAAGACCATCGTGGATGAACGGGACAGTAGCCGCCAGGAACTCCTCGTCGGACCGGTATAGCAGGGCTTGGTGAGTCAACGAGCCACCTGAAGGCTCACCCCTCTGTCTGTCCGCACCCATGCCAGTGCGGCACAGTACGCTGCCACTGACACCGTACGACCCTTGCACTGCGGCCGAGTGCCCGGACAGGCGAGGTTCCAAACCTCGGCGCGGCCACTTTATCCAAGGCTGAGATGCAGCCGTACCGTAGTCCCCTCCGAACCGCTGCGCACCTCCACGAGGTCGCAGAACTGGCGGGCCAACCACAGCCCGCATCCACCGGCCCGGCCAAGGGGAAGCGGCAAGTGCCCGGCCAGGGGATCGCTCAGGCCCGAACCGCTGTCGCTGATCTCGCAGGACATCGCCTGCGGACCGGTCCAGATCCGGATCACGCCTGACCCACCGCCGTGTTCGAGCGCGTTGGTGGCGACCTCGTCGACGGCCTGCACGAACTGGCTCACGGACTGCGTAGCTGCGCCGGCCCAGGTCGCGTAGGACGTCATGAATGCCCGCAAGGTCGCCAGCTGACCCAGCTGGTCGAACGCGAGACGCAGTGCGGACGAGGGAACTTCGGGGAGTGGAGCGGCGTCGCACTCCGCGGTGCACACGGTGGGATCGGTGTAATCCGGGCTGGATCGAGTGCCACCGTCGACGACCAGCTCGGGATGGGTCCGCGCCACCTGAGCCACCGCCTCGTTGTCCACCACGCGGGTGTCACACGTGCACAAGACGGAGGCGTTTGCCGAGGCGAGGGCAACGTTGAGCAGCGACTCATGGCGGACCCGTTCGGTACCCTCCGGCCCGGTGCGGGCGGTCCACCACGGCTCCCCGATCATCCGCAGGCGCTGGTGGCCGGCACCTTCCCGCGCTGCGCGGTTCAGTGCCGCCAAGGCGCGCACCGGATGCCTGTACCACTGGCTGCAATCGCCGAACACCACCCGCCGGGCATCGGCGCCGAGGGCTACCCGCAGCCAACCGGCATTGCGGACGGTCGAGATCACCCAGACCGGGTCCCCACACTCCAAACCCTGCCGGATGATCGGGAGGGTGCCCGCCAGGAACTCTTCTCGAGACGCGTAGAGCAGCCCCTGATGTACCAACGACCCACCACCTCGGCTGGTGCCGGTAGTGCTCACGCCTCGCCTTCCTCCTCGCCGGGCAGCGTGCAGCGCGATACCCGCCCCTGACGAACCTATCACCGACGCGCGATCAACGTTGTTGTCGGAGCGCGCTGAGCACGCCGCGCATTGTGAGAATGCCGCTTTTTTGCTGGCTAGTTCATCGGACGTTTGCGGCCGCGACATCGACTGCCCATCATTTACGGCCGTGCGGTCATCTTGAGGTTGTCCGTTGGTGATCTCGAAGTGTCATCCTGATATGGCTGGTCCGGCAAATTGTCTTGCTGTGGACGGAGGAGACATGACCGACCGCGAACTCCGCGTCGCGATCCGGCAGCGATTCGAGACCCTGCGAATCGCGGTGCAACAGCGCCGCGCGGAACTTATCGCCGAAACTGAAGCTGAACTCCGTGACCGGTATCAGACCGAGAGCGAGCGCCTTGAGGAGCTGAACCGCAGGCTTAAGGAAATCACCGAAGAGGCGAACCGGAAAGCTGTTGCGCTGCTTCGCGAGTTTGAGGACCTCGCTGGTGGTGGGCGCTGGAAGGGCATCCGGGAAGCGATGTTCGAGGTGCCCCGGGTCAACCACGCTGGCGCCAACCGCAGCCAGCGTCACCGCACCTTGATAGCGGACATCGAAAAGCAGACCGAGCAGGCGATGCGGGTTCTGGATCGGCAGCAGGCAAGTTTGCTGCGAGCCCCTGATCGAGCCCGGACCCTGATGGCCAAAAATGCTCCCGCCATCGTCACCGGCCTGATCCCGCCAGCTCGCCTGTCTGAAGCCTGACCGCCTGACCCGACATGGAGACATATCGGGGTTTG
>DASQVU010000016.1:0-4435 GCA_035640615.1 Pseudonocardiaceae bacterium | reverse complement strand
AACGTGACTGGTCAGCCCGCCGTCTGCTTGCCGATGCACTGGACCGGCGACGCGCTTCCGGTGGGAGTTCAGCTAGTCGGCCGACCGGCCGGGGAAGCCGGACTTCTTGCGCTGGCCAGGCAGCTGGAGCAGGCCCGCCCGTGGGCGCACCGCCGACCGCCTACCTGGTGAGGCGCCGGTATACGCCGGTCAGCTACCGTGATCTCGTGACATCGCTGGATATCATCTTGATCCTGGCGGGCGCGCCGGCGGCCATCATGGTCATCTTGGGACTCCTGACGCTGCGGACAACCTTCACCCGGCCGCGCCGCTATCGTCCCGGCGATGACTGGAGTTATCCCCCGGTGTTGTGGACAGCGCATCCGGAAGCTTGGCGTGCCAGCGTAACCGACCGGCGTCACCGTGGCGGCTCGGGTGGACCCCGTGGAGGTGCCCATGGCAACTGGTAACGAGCCACACGCGGATCCGGTGCGGCGCAAGCACGCTCAAGACGATGGTCACCAGCCCGATCTGGCTCCCGGTGAGGCTGTCGTCGGCACCGGACGGATTTCTGCCGCCCGGCAGGTCCGGCCGGTGCTGCGCACGCTGCCCTTCAGTCGCTCGCAGCTGGCCACCCTCGACGACGAACTGGTGCGGGCCAGTCGTAACGCGAGCCTGCACTTCGGGATCTACCTCGGCGATCTAGGACCCGACACCCGCACGCGAGCTGAGGAGCTGCACGATTTGCTGGGGGAGCGGGCTGATGATGCCGTCCTGGTGGCTGTTTCACCTGGCCAGCGAGTGGTCGAGGTGGTTACCGGTTGCAAGGCCGCAAATCGGTTACCCGATCGTGGTTGCAAGCTTGCGGTGGAAAGCATGATTTCCTCCTTCAAGGAAGGAGACCTCGCGGGCGGTCTGAGTTCCGGCCTGCGAATGCTGGCGAATCACACCGAGTCGTGAGTGCGTTGGCGGCCCGCGTCGCAGGCGCGGGCCGCCAACGCACGGACAACACCCGCCCGACCCTCGGAAACCAGCCGGCGCAGTGCCGGCGGGTGCTCAGCTGCCTCGAGCCAGGTGCTCGCAGCGTCCACGCAGCGCTGCTCGATGACCCACGACGGAAACAGCCCGAGGACGCAGGACTGCGCGCGCTCGGAAGTCCGCCGGCTCCACACCTCGGCGATCTCGGCGAAATACCGATCCAGGTAGGGGGCCAGCAGCTGCTTTTGCGCCGGGTGATTGAAACCCCCGATAATCGACTCGCTGATCGCGTTGGGTAGCTCGTCGTCGCGCATCGCCCGCTCCCAAGCGCGTTCCTTGTCGGCGGGGGTAGGTAGCAGCGCCCGTGCCCGCTCCGCTTGCCGGCGCCCGGTTGCGGTGGGATCGCGGTCGGCTTCGGCGCTGATCTCGTGCTCCGTGACGACGCCGTGCGCGGCGAGAGCCTGCAGTATCCGCCAGCGCAGGTCGGTGTCCACCGCTAGCCCCTCAGGCACGCCATCCCCGGCCAACCAGCCGCCCAGTGCATCCAGTTCCGGTTTGCCCAGCAGCGCCACGGCCAGCGCATTAACCAAAGTGAGCTGCTGGTCGGAGCCGGGCGGCGCAGTGCCGATAAGGTTCATCAGCGTGCTGGTGAACCGCGGCCAACCGTCCTCGCTGGCCCAGGTTGGATCGGCATAGGAAGACAGGGCGAGCTGGGCCTGCGCGAGCAACCGCTGCATGACGCCCACCTCAGTCTCGGCGGGCAACCCGCTGAGCACCACCGAGACGAAATCCCTGGCCTTGAACTCGGCTTCACGAGTCATCTCCCAGGCCGCCGACCAGCACAGCGAGCGCGGCAGTGACTCAGTGATGTCGCCGATGCGTTCGACCAGGGTGGCCAGGGAGGTCTCATCGAGGCGCATCGCGCAGTAAGTGAGGTCGTCATCGTTGACCAGCACCAGCTGACCCGCGGACACGCCGGCCAGCTGGGGAACTGCCGTCCGCTCGCCGCTGACGTCAAGTTCCACCCGGTGAGTGCGTACCAGCGGACCACCGGCCGGGCCGTCGTAGACACCCACCGCGAGACGGTGCGTGCGCAACTCCCCGGCGCCGGGGCGAGCGCCGTCTTGCAGCACCGCGAACGACGCGAATGAACCGTCACTGTCGACCGTGAACTCCGGTCGCAGGGTGTTCATCCCGGTGGTCTCCAACCATTGCGCGCTCCAGCCGGACAGATCGCGACCGGATGCCTGTTCCAGCGCGGCCAGCAGGTCGCTGAGCGTGGCGTTGGCCCAGGCGTGCCGGGTGAAGTAGATCCGCAGGCCGGCGAGGAACTCGTTGAGCCCGACGTAAGCGACCAGTTGGCGCAGCACGCTGGCGCCCTTGGCGTAAGTGATGCCGTCGAAGTTCACCTCGACGGCCTGCACATCGGGGATCTCGCAGGCGATCGGGTGCGTGGAGGGCAACTGGTCCTGCCGGTAGGCCCAGGCCTTCTCGACGGTGGCGAAGGTGGTCCACGCGCCGGTGTACTCGGTGGCCTGCGCCTGGCACAGCACCGAGGCCCACGTCGCAAACGACTCGTTGAGCCACAGGTCATCCCACCACCGCATGGTGACTAGATCGCCGAACCACATGTGCGCCATCTCGTGCAGCACCGTCTCGCAGCGCCGCTCGTAGAGATAGCGAGTGACCCGGCTGCGGAAGACATAATCCTCGCGGAAGGTCACGCAGCCGGCGTTCTCCATGGCCCCGGCGTTGAACTCGGGCACAAAACACTGGTCATACTTCTCGAACGGGTAGCGCAGGCGGAAGGCGTCGTGGTAGAAGCCGAAACCCTGCTTGGTCTGGGTGAACAACCGATCGGCGTCCATGTGCTCGGCCAGCGAGGCGCGGCAGTAGATGCCGAGCGGGATCGTCCCGTGCTCGTCGGTGTACTCGTCGGTCCAGCGCGCGTAGGGACCGGCGACCAGGGCCACGATGTACGGGCTGATCCGAGCGCTGTCAGCGAAGACATGACGAATCGCGCCGCTGTCGAGCTGTTCGGTGCGCTGGCAGGGCGCGTTGGAGATCACCACCCAGCCGGCTGGCGCGACGACCCGAAGCCGGTGCACCGCCTTGAGATCCGGCTGGTCGAAGCAGGCGTACATCCGCTTCGCGTCGGCGGTCTCGAACTGGCTGTAGAGGTACACGCCGCCGTCCACCGGATCAGTGAAACGGTGCAGCCCCTCGCCGGTGTTCATGTATCGGCCGTCCGCCTCGATGCTGATTTCGTTGTCGGCGGCCAGGTCCGGCAGCGCGATCCCGCTTGCCTCGTCGTAGCCGGCAACGTCCAGGGCGGAGCCGTTGAGCGTTGCTGCGCTGACCCGGGCCGCTACCAGATCGATCCAGCTGGATGCTCCTGGAGTGCGGCAGGAGAAACGGACTGTAGTGGTGGTGCGGAATGTGACGTCGCTCGGCGCGCCGGCACCATCGGTGAGGTCGAGGTCGATGGTGTAGGAGTCGACGTCGAGCATCGCGGCACGCTCGACGGCCAACTCCTGGGTGAGGTTGGGGACGGCCACAAATCACCTCTGGTGTCGGATCGGGAGTTCTCGGGCATCCAATCATGGGTGCCCGCCAGCCTGCAGGCGAGTTAACGGCGGGGAAGAGTTGACCACCCGGACGGGTTGTACCAGGCATCGAGGAACGGAGAGTGTTATGACGGTGACCGCCGGCTACAGCACCACCCAAGACCCAACCGCGCCCGCGCGGGTCGACTTCTACTTTGACCCGCGATGCCCGTGGGCCTGGATCACCTCCCGGTGGATCCTCGAAGTCGCCAAGGTGCGAAACGTCGAGGTGCATTTCCGGGTGATGAGCTTGTCAGTACTGAACGAGGGCCGTGAGGTCAGCGAGAGCTACCGGAGCAGGCTCGCCGAGGGCTGGGGGCCGGTTCGGGTGTGCATCGCCGCTGCCCGCGACCACGGGGACAAGGTGCTCGAACCGCTCTACACCGCCATGGGTAGGCGTATCCACGACGAGGGCAACAAGAACCTCGCTGAGGTGATCGTAGCCGCGTTAGCCGAAGTGGGTTTGCCAGCCGAGCTGGCCGCGGCTGCGCAGAGCACCGAGTACGATGAGGAGCTGCGGGCCAGCCACGAGGCGGGGATGGGCCCGGTCGGCCTAGACGTCGGAACCCCAACGATTCACGTCGACGGGGTGGCCTTCTTCGGACCGGTGCTTTCCCGGATTCCCCGCGGCGAGGAAGCCGGGAAGATCTTCGACGGCGCGTTGTTGCTAGCGAGCTATCCGCATTTCTTCGAGCTCAAACGAACCCGCCACGAGAAGCCCGATTTTTCGTGATCTGAACGGCGGCCCGTTGTATCTTGGCGAGGGCGCGCCCCTCTATGCCGCGCGGCTCGGGACGGTATCCCTCATCCTCTGCCTACCTATCTGCTCCAAGCCGGCGATGCTCGACACCCCGAACAATTGGACCTGGACA
>DASQVU010000015.1:0-2934 GCA_035640615.1 Pseudonocardiaceae bacterium | reverse complement strand
GCCACCTCCGCGTAATCTGAACGCCCGTTGGCTCCCCGTTTGGCTCCCGAAGATCCAGAGGAGCTCCGGATAAAAATCTCCGAAACCCCTTCTGACCTGCTACAATCTGGTCGGGACGACAGGATTTGAACCTGCGACCCCTTGACCCCCAGTCAAGTGCGCTACCAAGCTGCGCCACGTCCCGGCCGCGCCCTCACGGGCGTGTCGTCAGCGTAGCGCAGCTTGGCTTGCTACCGGAGGGCGCCTTAGGGTCGCCAGTCCTCACGCCAATCGGGATGTGCGTCATACACCGACGCGACCAGGCCGAGCGTGGCCTCGTCGTGCTGGCGGTGCACTTCATTGCGGAGAAATGCGGCCTTTTCGGGAAACGGGACTGGTACACGGTCCTCTCTCGCCTGCACTGGGCCAGCAACCAGCAGAAGCCCCTGCTGGTCATCGGTGCGCATGATGCGCAGCCGGCCGCGGCGCTCCGCTTCGTCGAGGTGCGGCAGTTCACCTGCCCTGAGCCGCTGTTCGTCATCGGCGAGCCGGGCGAGTACGAAGCTACTGAGGTCGTCCATGCCAGCCAGGCTTCCCGGCAGGAGCAAGCGCTACGCCGGCACCCGGGCGTGGCGTCCGCCGTGATCACCCGGTCGGGCTACCGGAGTGCGACCGCGCCGCTGAGCAGCTGATGCAGCGCCCGCGCGGAGGGCATGCCTTCCAGCCGGCGCCCATTGACCAGGATGGTGGGCACGACAGTGATGGCCAGTTCGTGAGCCCGGCGCAATGCCCGCTGGTGCACCGCGGTGTAGCGACCGCTGTCCAGCGCTGTGCGGAAGTCAGTTGCGTCCAACCCGAGCCCTGCGGCGACGTCGGTCAAGACCTCCGGTTGCCCGATGTCGCGCTGCTGGACGAAGAAGGCGCGAAAGACCTGCTCGGTGTAGCGCTGCCCGAGGTGGCGCTCGGCGGCATACGCGAAGCCCTCGAACGCTAGCCGGCTGTAAGGCTGCGGCGATATCCGAGGAAGCACGATGGGCACGCCCATCCGCTCGGCCATCGGATAGACCACTTGCTGCCACGTCGACTGCAGGTAATCACCCTCTGGCCGCAGGGTCGGCGTCGGCTCCGGTCGCAGCTCGAATGGCTGCCAGGAGATCTGTGCGTCACTGCCCTCAACGGCGTCCGCCAGCGGTTGCTCGGCGAGATAGCAGAAGGGGCAGACGAAATCGGAGAACACTTCGACTGTGGTGGGCATACCGCACCTTTCCGTCGTGTCCTGGCTCTCCTTCCACCTTGCTCCCCCATCGGCGCACCGGTCCAAAAGTCGTGACCGACATCTCCGCCAACCGTCGGATACGCTAACGCGTTCGGCGTTCCCGAACCCGGACGGAGATGCGCACCGGGCTGCCGGTGAAATCGAAAGTCTCGCGAAGCCGCCGCTCCAGGAACCGGCGATAGCCGGCTTCGAGGAAGCCCGTGGTGAACAGCACGAAGGTGGGGGGCCGCGTGCCGGCTTGGGTGGCAAAAAGCACCTTCGGTGCGCGACCACCGCGCACCGGCGGTGGTGTTGCCGAGATCACCTCGGACAACCACGCGTTGAGATGACCCGTGGGTACCCGCCGATCCCACGATTGCAGGGCGGTGCGCAGCAACGGCGCAAGCTTGTTGACAGAGCGCCCGGTACGCGCCGAGATGTTGAGCCGCTCCGCCCAGCTCACCCGAGCCAGGTCGCGGTCCAGTTCCCGGCTCAGCTCGCGGCGCCGGTCGTCGTCCACCAGGTCCCACTTGTTGAACGCCAGCACCAGCGCGCGGCCGCACTCGATAACCGAGGTGATCACTCGCTGATCCTGCTCTGTGATCGGCTCACTGGCGTCGATAACCACCACCACCACCTCAGCAGCCTCAATCGCCGCCCGAGTGCGCAGCGAGGCGAAGTACTCGGTGCCGCTTGCGGTTCGTACCCGCTTGCGCAAGCCAGCCGTATCGACGAATCGCCACGTCTCGCCGTCGAGCTCCAGCAGCGAGTCCACCGGATCCACCGTGGTTCCAGCGACCTCGTGCACCACCGACCGCTGCTCGCCCGCCAACCGGTTGAGCAGGCTTGATTTTCCCACATTGGGCTTGCCGACGATCGCTACCCGGCGCGGTCCTGCGACGCGAGCAGTGCCCTCGCGCGGCGCGGAAGGCAATACGGCGAGTACCGCGTCAAGCAAGTCGCCGGTCCCGCGACCGTGCAAACCACTCACCGGGTGCGGCTCACCGAGCCCCAGCGCCCACAGCGACGCAGTGTCGGCGACCGCGCGTTCGTCGTCGACCTTCGTCGCCGCCAGCACCACCGGAGTCGTCGAGCGGCGCAGCACCCGGGCGACCGCCTCCTCGGCCTCAGTCGCTCCCACCGTGGCATCGACTACCAGCAAGATCGCATCCGCGGTACGCATGGCGAGTTCCGCTTGCGCCGCCACGGCGGCCTGCAGCCCACGCGCGTCGGGCTGCCAACCTCCGGTGTCCACCACGGTGAACCGGCGGCCATTCCACAATGCGTCGTAAGCCACCCGGTCCCGGGTCACCCCAGGTACATCCTGCACCACTGCTTCGCGGCGCCCGAGAATCCGGTTGACCAGAGTCGATTTACCCACGTTGGGCCGGCCGACCACAGCGAGCACCGGTTGCTCGACGAC
Organism: Pseudonocardiaceae bacterium; assembly: GCA_035640615.1. Classification (GTDB taxonomy): domain Bacteria; phylum Actinomycetota; class Actinomycetes; order Mycobacteriales; family Pseudonocardiaceae. The sequence goes on along the minus strand of DASQVU010000015.1, from coordinate 277 downwards.
AACGTCGGGCTCGGCCTGCTCCGACCAGGTTTCCTCGCCAGGCGCCAGGCCGCTCATCACGCTCCTTCTCCTCGCGCCAGATCCGGACCGCCCGGGCGGCGGATCGAGTCCAGCTCGCGGACCAGCGCAGCCAGCCGGTCGCGCATCTCGTTGGTGGCCGTGGCGAGCGCCGCTCGGCTCTTACCCGGCGGCACCGCGAATGGCTCCCCGATCAGGACATCAACGCGCGGCCGGAACCGTCGATGACTCCCCGCGGGTCGACGTGTGCCCCGGATCG
>DASQVU010000014.1:0-2615 GCA_035640615.1 Pseudonocardiaceae bacterium | reverse complement strand
CGAAGGCTGTCCATTCGATCCTGGGACTACGCCAATCTGCGCATCGACACCGTGGTCGCGTCGCTGTATGTGCTGACCAACGCATTGGGCCTAGTTGTTGCCATCAGCCTGGGCGGCGGACCGCTCGGCGTGGAAGCCATCGTGGTCACCTTCACCTATTTTATGAACGCGACCCGGATCATGTTGCAGTTCCACCAGATCTATCGGCGGCTGGAAAGCTGTCTGACCGAAGCCGCCCAATTCACCGAACTACTGTTCACCCCACCGACCGTGCTCGATCCCATCTCACCGGAACCGCTAAGACCCACCACAGCACAAATCCGCTTCCAGCAAGTGAGCTTTGCCCACCCCGGCGCACCACCGCTGTTCACCAACTTGGATCTGATCGTGCCCAGCGGCAGCAAGATCGGTCTGGTCGGCCGCTCCGGCGGCGGCAAATCCACCCTGCTGCGGCTACTACTGCGCTTAATGGATGTTCAGGACGGTCACATCCTCATCGGGGACCAGGACATCTCCCGACTGCGCCAGGCAGACCTGCGCAGCCTGATCGCCTACGTGCCGCAAGAGCCGGCGATGTTTCACCGCACCCTGCGCGACAACATCGCCTTCGCTAGACCCGATGCCAGCGACACCGACATCCACCGCGCCGCCCAAGCCGCACACGTCACCGACTTCGCCCAGGCCCTACCCGACGGGCTAGACACCATGGTCGGCGAACGCGGGATCAAGTTATCTGGCGGCCAACGCCAACGAGTCGCCATTGCCCGCGCCATCCTGCGCGACGCACCGATCCTGCTGCTCGACGAGGCCACCAGCGCACTGGACTCCGAAAGCGAAAACCTCATCCAACACGCGCTGTGGCAGCTCATGGCCAGCCGAACGGCGCTGGTGGTCGCCCATCGACTCAGCACCGTCATCCGCATGGACCAACTCGTCGTCCTCGACCACGGTCGCATCGTCGAACAAGGCACCCACCACCAGCTACTGGACAGGCGAGGCATCTACGCCATGCTCTGGCACCACCAGTCCGGTGGATTCCTCGCCGACAACATCGACGCAGCACCCTGCGAGGTGACGTCCTACTGTCCATGTAAATGAGGTGGCCTGCTCACAGATCATGTCGGGTGTCGTGGACCGACGAGAGGAGCAGGCCGATGCAGAGGGTAGCCCCGACAGATCGCTCGACAGCAGCTGCAGGAGTTGCTGGCCGGTGGAGCCGACCGTGAGTTGAACATTGTTTCTGCGCTGGTGGAGACGGTGACGCGGGTGGTGGTGCAGGAGCTGCTGGAGGGCGAGCAGGCGGACTATTTAGGCGGTCGGGGCCGGTATGAGCGCCGGGGTGAGGGCCAAGTGGGCTCGCGCAACGGGTACGCGCCGGGTCGGGTGCGCACCGCCGAGGGGGCGTTCGAGGTGGCCGTGCTGCAGGTGCGGGGTGCGGGCCAGCCGTTTCGGGGGTGCCGGTTGCATTTCACCCCTGCAGGGTTCCAAAAGTCGACTACCTACGCTGAGCAGCGACTTATGCCGCTCGTTCGTACTCGTTGATCAGGCCGCCAAGAATCGGGCGACGTTTGATCCGTGTCTGGCTGAGGTCGGCCACGGGGTGGCTCGGCCGTGGTGGGTGAAGTTCGCGGGCGCGGTGGGGTCGTTGACCGTTGTAGTGTCGAACGTAGTTCGTGAGCACCAAACGTAAGTGCCGCTCGTTGAAGATCAGCATGCGGTCGGTGACCTCAGCTCTGATCGTGCGCACAAACCGTTCGGCGAAACAGTTCGCCCGCGGGCAATGCGGAGGAATCCTGACCACGCGGATGCCCACATCGGCCAGGACAGCGTCGAACGACGCGGCGAACTGACCGGCCCGGTCGCGGACGAGAAACCGGAACTGAGTGACGCCCTCACCGAGATCCATCACTAGGTTGCGAATCTGCTGCGTGGTCCACCGGCCGTCCGGGTTCGGGTTAGCGCCCAGCATGTGCACGGACCGGTTGCCGACCTCCAGGACGAACAACACGTAAATCCGCTTGAGTGTGACTGCGCAGTCCACGTGGAAGAAGTCACACGCCAGCATGGTCGACGCTTGGGTCCGCAGGAACTGCCGCCAGGTCGTGTCGGTGTCTCGGACTGGCGCTGGAGGTATCCGCAACCGCTGCAAGACGCGGCGGATGGTTGATGCTCCCACGCGGTGGCCGAGTTTGAGTAACTCACCCTGGATTCTCTGGTATCCCCAGCCTGGGTTCTCCCGGGCCATGCGCTCGATCAGCACGGCTAGGGCGTCCTCGACAGGTGGACGGCCAAGGCGGTGGGGATAGGTCCATTTCTTGGTGACGAGCCGACGATGCCAGCGCAGGATTGTGCCCGGCGTGACCAAGCGATGAACCCGCAGCCTTTTGGGCAAAGCGCGGACAAGCGCGGCGAAGACCGCTCGATCCGCCCAGCCCAGACGGGGCCTCGGGTTGGCTCTGCGCAGCACAGCGACTTCGTGACGCAACACCAGCAGCTCGACGTCCTTGGATGCCGACGAGCGGCCAAGCAACAACAGCAGGTTCACCACCTGGAGGAAGATCAGATAGAGAAGACGCAACGACACGGTTCACGATCACGCCCTGGCCGCCGAGTAC
>DASQVU010000013.1:0-10202 GCA_035640615.1 Pseudonocardiaceae bacterium | reverse complement strand
CGGCTCCAGCAGCCACCTCAACGCAGCGCCAGCCTGGCTCCACGCCCAGGCGCGCCAGCACATCAGCAGTGACCGGATCGAGCATCGCCTCGAGCCCCGCCAGCCGGCCACGCTCGAAGTCCGACTCGTCCGCGAACGCGTAACGCATCGTCCTCCCCGCCCTTGTCCGGTGCTCCATGCGCGCAACAAAAAATAGCGCTGGCCGCGATGATCTGATACGCCCGCGCACCGTCCTGATTGCGACGTTCGGGTACTCCTGGGGGGCCGGGCAATCTCCCAAAGCACGTTTTCCGTACTGAGGGGTTGAGCGCAACGGTCGCTCAGGTAAACAGGGATCGACGGGAGAGTGAAGTTGTGAGCGGTTACTTTGAGCCGTTCGAACGTGCTCGCTGTGAATGGTCATGTGGTGGCCGCAATAGCGGCCGTCGCCGCGGTAGTGGTCGCCGCCGCGGCAGCCGTCGCCGTCGCGGAAGCCGCCATCACTGAGGTTGGTAGTCGCCGGTAAGGCAACGGATGCAGTGCAGGTTCTACCCGGAGTCGGGGCCGGGTAGGACCGTTGTCGTGCGCTAGGGCGGAGTTGGTAGGGCGGGATGGGCTTCGGTGGCGAAGCGGCAGGATGAGTTCCCCGGACAGAGTCCCGAGGCGGGGACGAGGACATCACTTGAATCGGTGCGTCCGGCACCCCGAGTAGGCCTCGGGGTGATCTTCCGCTTTTTCTGGCCGGCCACCCGCCCCTATCGAGGTCGGCTACTTATCAGCCTTCTGCTGGTCTGCGTCAGCCCGTTCGTGGACACCGCGCAGATCTGGATGTTCAAGCTGTTCATCGACGACGTGCTGACCCCCCGCAACTTCCACGCCTTCCCGCCCCTCGCGGCCGCCTACCTCGGGATCGCCGTCGTCCAGGGGATCGGCTCCTTCTCCGATGAAGTCCTGTCGGCCTGGTTGGGTGAGCGGTTCGTGCTCGACCTACGCACCCGGGTGTTCGAGCACCTGCACCGGCTCTCGGTGGACTTCTTCGATCGCCGCCAGCTCGGGGACACGCTCTCCCGGCTGACCAGTGACATCGACGCCATCGAGCAACTGGTGCTCTCCGGCGTCACCCGGACCCTGTCCTACGGGTTCGAGATCGTGCTGTTCACCGGCGCGTTGTTCTACCTGAACTGGCAGCTCGCGCTGGCCTCGATGCTGGCCGCGCCGGCGTTTGCGCTGGGTGCCAGATACTTCTCAGGCCGGATCAAGAACGCCTCGCGGGAGCAGCGGCGGCGGTCCGGCTCGGTCACCGCGGTCGCCGAGGAAAGCCTCGGCAATACCGCCCTGGTGCAGGCTTATGACCGTCGAGCGACCGAAACGCAGCGATTCCACCGGGAGAACCTCGGCCGGTTCGCTGCCGAGATGGCCGCCACCCGGCTGGAGGCGCTGTTCCGGCCACTGGTCGAGTTGCTCGAGGTCGTCGGGGTGGTGCTGGTCGTCGGGGTGGGCGTGTGGCTACTGCAACATGATCGGATCACCTTGGGTGGTCTGCTGGTGTTCGCTACCTACCTCACCAGGCTCTACAGCCCCATCCAGGGAACCGGGCGACTGTCCAACACGGTGTACGCCGCCAGCGCCAGCGCCGAGCGCATCATCGACCTGCTGAGCCACCAGCCCGACATCCGCGACCCGGCCGAGCCGCGGATAGTGCCCCCCGGCCAGGCCGTCGGGACCGTGGTTTTCGACGCGGTCAGCTTCACCTACCCTGGCGCGTCCCGACCGACCCTGGATGAGATCAGTCTCACCGCGATGCCGGGCCAGAAGATCGCGCTCGTGGGCGCGAGCGGGGCTGGCAAGTCCACGGTGGGGAAGTTGCTGCTGCGGTTCTACGACCCCGATTCGGGTCGTATCACCCTCGACGGGTGCGACCTGAGGGACCTGCAGCTGGCCAGCCTGCGCGGCAACATGGCAGTGGTGCTGCAGGAAACGTTGGTGTTCGACGGGACCATTCGCGACAACATCCTGTGGGGCAAACCCGATGCCACCGAGGCCGAGGTGGTCGCCGCAGCCATCGCGGCGGACGCCCACGATTTCATCAGCGGCTTGCCCGACGGCTACGACACCCGGATCGGGCAACGGGGCCGGCTGCTGTCGGGAGGCCAGCGCCAGCGGCTGGCCATCGCCCGAGCCATGATCCGCGACGCCCCGGTGTTGCTGCTCGACGAGCCGACCACCGGGCTGGACGCGGCATCCGCCCAGCGCATCCTGGCCCCGATGCGCCGGCTGATGTCCGGGCGCACCACGCTGATCATCTCGCACAACCTGCTGACGGTGACCGACGCGGACCAGATCCTGTTCCTCGACCGCGGACGGATCACCGGCACCGGCACCCACTACGAGCTGCTGTTCAGCCACCCCGACTATGCCGGGCTGTACCGACTTCACCACCAGCCCAGACTCCATCCGGAACCGATATGACGGCTGACAGCGCTGCACCGCACCCACCAGGGCACCAGCTTGCACCCGGATACGTGGTGGTCGAGCACGTGCGCCGCGGAGAGGATCTGGACTGCTACGAGGCCTGGAGCAGCCAGCGGTACTGCCGGTGCTTCGTCAAGACGCTGCAACCTGATGCCACTACCGACGCCTCGGCACGGCGTCACCTCAAACGCGAAGCACGCCTGCTGCTGTCGCTGAGCCACCCGCACCTGGTGCGCGCCTACGAGTACATCACCCCGCCGGACGGGCAGCCACCGCTGCTAGTTCTGGAGAATCTCACCGGCGCAACCCTGAGCTACCTGCTCAACCACAACGGCAGGCGGCGCCAGCCTGGGGGAAGTCGGGGACGGCTGAGCGCGGCGGATCTAAGGCATCTCGGCCAGCAGTTGTGCTCGGTGTTGCGTTACCTGCATAGCTGCGGCTACCTGCACCTGGACATCAAGCCCAGCAACATCATCGCCAGCCACGGCGTTACCCGCTTGATCGATCTGAGCCTGGCTCGCCCGCCAGGTCGGTGCCCCGGAGGGATCGGCACGCCCGGTTACATGTCACCCGAGCAAGTCGCCGGTGGTGTACTCGGCCCGGCCGCCGACGTCTGGGGCGTCGGCCTGGTGCTCTACGAAGCGGCCACCGGCACCCAGCCCTTCGACCTGCCTGACGTGTCCCTGCCGACCGGCTCCACCATGTCGCACTGCGAGGCGCAGCTGGCCCGTCCCGCGCCCAAGATCCGCGCCCGGCGCCGGCTGCCGGCGGAGGTCGCCAGCGTCATCGACGCCTGCCTGGATCGGGACCCTGACCGACGACCGACTCTCGAGGTCCTCGACGCCGCACTCACGACGCTGAACGGGGCGTCAGATGCCGGATCGAGATAGGTCTTTAATGGGAGATATGTCTCTCCGTCGGGCACCTGGGCGGCGGATGTCCGATGACATGCTGCTCGCTGGCCTGGGGGCGGGGGACGCGCAGGCGGCAGTGGCGTTCGTTCGCCGATTCCAGCCGATGGTGTTCGGTGTGGCGCTAGCCGTTGTCGGTGACCGGGGACTGGCCGAAGATATTGCCCAGCAAGCCTTCGAGCGCGCCTGGCGACACGCTGGGCTCTACGACCCGCGGCGAGGATCGGTGCGTACGTGGTTGACCCGCATCGTGCACAACCTCGCGGTGGATGCTGCGCGGATCCGCCGCCCGGCGCCGGTCGACCCGGACGAGCTGCTTCCGCTCATCGCGGCCATCACCGAGAGCCCCGAACGCCGGGCGCTGGCGAATGAGACGTCCACGCAGCTGCGCACCGCGCTGGCTGCCCTCCCGGCCGAGCAGGCCAGAGCCGTGGTCATGGCCGCAGTGCACGGGCTGACCGCCCGGGAAATCGCCGACGCGGAGAACGTCCCGGTGGGCACCGCGAAGTCGCGAATTCGCGCCGCCATGACCAAACTGCACGCCGCGCTCCCCGCCCCGCGAACCGGCCATGAATGAGCTGACCTGCCAGCAGTGCCAGGACGCGGCGGCGGAGCTGGCTCTGGACGTGCTGCCCTGCCATGAGCGGGCCTGCGCGCTGGCCCACTTGGAGGTCTGCACCACCTGCCAGGACACGGTATCTGCGCTAACCGTCACGGCCGATCGGCTGATCGAACTGCTTCCGGCGGCGCAGCCACCTGCTGGGTTCGAGCGGCGGGTGATCAGCGCTCTGGTGCCGCCGGCACCGCACCCCACCAGATGGTGGATACCGGCCGCCGCTACCCTGCTTGCCCTTGCCCTTGCCGCCGGTGGATGGATCCTCGGCCGCTCGGATTACTCCTCGAACGCAACCGACGCACCGGCCGACGTCGGCACCCCGACCGACGAGCGGACGGTCATGTACGCCCCGCTCACCACCGCGCAACACCAGATCGGCAACGCTTACGCCTATCCCGGTCCCCCGGGCTGGATCTACTTGGCCATTGACGGCGGACCGGCGAGCAACACCGTGCACTGTGATGTGGTCCGGCGCGACGGCTCAGCGGTGCGAGTCGGCACCTTCCCCCTCGACCACGGGCACGGCGCCTGGGGCGGTCCGGCTCCCGTCGACCGCAACGCCCTCACCACCGCCAGACTGACCGACGGGCACGGCACAACCCTCGCCATCGCTCACTTCGGCCCCGCACCCCACAACCGCCCTCATCCCGCCTCCCACTTCGACTCCCGTTCGGATTCCCACCCCGACTCCCGTTCGGACGCTCACCCCGAGCACCACCTGGACTCTCACCCCCAACGCCCCCACTAACCCCGCCCCGTTCCCCGACATGGAGACATATCGGGGTCGAAGAGGGCCCTGAGACGCCGATATGTCTCCATGTCGGGGTATCGGACAATGGAAGTACCTGTGGATTGGGAGGACTGATGAAGGTCGAGGAGATCCTGAAGTCGAAGGGCCGGTCTGTCGAGACCATCGATGCCGACGCGACCATCGCTGAGGCGATAGGCCGGTTGAATGGACCACCACAGATAGGGTCGCTGATCGTTCCGGATGACTTCGGGCAGAAGCCGTTCGTCGGCACGCTCACCGAGCGCGACATCATTCGTGCGCTAGGTAAGTACGGTGCCAAGTTGTTGACCATGCGGGTCACCGACGTGATGTCACGTAACGTTCCCGTCTGCTCTCCACAGGACAGCATCGCCCGGCTGATGCGACAGATGACCACATCCCGGTACCGCCACGTGCCGGTCGTTGATCGGGGCGAGCTAGTCGGCTTGGTCAGCATCGGAGACATAGTGAAGGCGCGAATCGCGGAGATGGAGCTGGAGACGAACCTGCTCCGCGATCTGTACATCGCCCGCAGCTAACGAGCGGGAACGATCTCTTAGCCGGCGCCGGTGAACGTGAACGCCAGAATTGCGCCCGGATTGGCGAGTTTCTCCGTCGGCGGTCCGAACTTCGGCCCGGCTAGGCCGTTGGCGTCGGTGGCGATGTACACCGTTCGGTAATCGGGGCTCAGCGCCAGATCCCGATAGCGGTTGGTGGTTTTGAACAGTTGGGTGATGTCGCCCTGGACTGAACCGCCGTCCTGGGTGAGCCGCAGGCAGTACAGGGCCCCGTTCTTCAGGCTTGTCACCAGCAGTGAGTTACGCCAGCCATCGAAAATTCCCGGAACAGCCGGCACATAGTCGATACTGGACGGCGCGATCGACGGCCAGCAGATGTATGCCTGGTCACCGCAAGCCGGGTCCTGGAAGTTGTATCCATTCGGAACGGTGTACAGGGTCTTGAGCGGCTCGACGTAGTCCGGACTGCTCCAGGCCGTCTCGCGCTGCTGCGGAACCGACGGCGGGATATCGAAGTTGCTGTAGTGCAAGCTGGCACAGGCTGGGTTGGTCGATGCCGACCAGTTCGCATACACGTATGACTCGTCATCCCGGAAGCCGGACACGTAGGGCCAGCCGTAGTTCTTCCCGGCCTGGATAAGGTTGATCTCATCATCGGCTTTGGGCCCGTGTTCGGCCGAGTAGAGCCGACCTCCAGGCCCGAAGACCAGACCCTGCGGGTTGCGGTGACCGTAAGAATAGATATGGCTGCGCACCCCGGCGATCACCGGATTGTCTGCCGGCACACCGCCGTCAAGATTGAGCCTGAGCGTCTTGCCGACGTATGTCGCCCAGTTGTGGTTGCGGACGTCGTCCACCGTGGGGATGTCTTGCGCGCGTATCGGGTTGCAGAAGCGTTCGAACTGGTTGTTTCCTTGGTCGCCGATAGAGTAGTAAAGCTTTTGGTCTGGACCGACCAGCAGCCGTCCGGCATTGTGATCCGTACTCGCTGGAAGACCGGTGATCAGGTTCACCGGTTGGTTCAGGGAGTGTGCTGCCGGGTCGTAGGTGTACCGGACGATTTTGGCTCGCCGGTCGACCCCCGGTCCCGGGTCGGCGTCATAAATATAAGCGAGATAGACGTCGTTGCTGCCGTGCAGGAAGTTTTCTGGAAATGCCATACCAAGTAAGCCGTCCTGGCTTTCGGTGGAGTACACGTCGGCGATCGTGGCTACCGTGCTCTTCGACCCGTCCGACGGGTTTACCCGAGTCACCCGCTTGCCTGTCTTCTCGGTGACCCAGAGATAACCGTCGGCGCCCCAGGTGATCTCATATGGATCGGCCAGGCCAGTGCTCAGGACGCGAAAACTGAACGGTTCGCCGGCCGGTCCGGACGGCGGCGCCGAGGAAGACGTACATCCGGTTACCGACAACGCAAGCAGGACCGCGGAGGTCGCAAATCGTCGCGCGCGCACCCCGTCATGGTGCCCGGCGCAGCATTCGACCTACTACTCAGGGTGACCAAAGCTCCCTGCGCTCGCCGCTCTACCTGCTGACGCAGAGATCGTCGATCTTGTCGATCCGCTGACCCTCGTTGTCGATCAACGTCGTATCGCGCATCAATAGGGATAGGGCGCCACCGGCTGGCGCCGGCCTTCGCTACCGCGAATGACCAGCGCCGCCAGCACCCCAGCCAGGAAGCCCAGCACATGGGCCAGATAGGCGACCGATCCGGCACGGGACACGGCGTAGCCAGCGGTGTAGGCCCACTGCAACAAAAACCACAGCCCGAGCACCACCCAGGCCGGCAACCGCAGCGGGATGAACAGTAAAAAGGGCACCAGACTCCACACCCGCGCTCGCGGGTACAGGATGAGGTACGCGCCCAGCACGCCGGCAATGGCGCCGGATGCACCGATCAGCGCCTCGGTGGAGTCCGGGTTGGCCAGCGCGAAGCCGTAAGTGGCCAGCATCCCGACCCCCAGATAGAACAGCAGGTACCTCAGCCGGCCGAAGCGGTCCTCGACGTTGTTTCCGAAGATCCACAAGAACAGCATGTTGCCGAGGATGTGCAGCCAGCCGCCGTGCAGGAACAGCGAGAACAGCGCTGAGAGCACGGGTGATTTGTGGTAGCTGGGCTCAGTCAGGATGCAGCCGGGACCGCGGGGTCCGAGCCCGACGTCACCGTCGGCGACCACCGGCTGCGGCTGGTTGTGTACCAGCTCAACGGGGATCGCCGCGTATTGGTCGAAAAACGCCCGCTGCTCGCAGGTCTGCGCCAGACTGTCCGATCCGCTCACGGTGATCGCCGACGCCGGGGTGAGCAGGAAGACCACAAAGTTCATGATGATCAGCGTGTAGGTGACCCACGGGGTGCGCTGCACCGGATTGACATCACGGACCGGGATGACCACGTCCCCAGCTTGCCCGCTTACCGGGGGTTGCGCCCTAAGAGTTTCTGGATCCGGTCGGAGGCGGCCTGCGCGTCGGCGATTACCCGGGCCTGGTCACCGAGGACCCGGCCGTCGCGTTTGAGGGCGCGTCCGGCGACGAAGACCCATTCGACGTTGGCCGGCTGGCCGTTGAAGACCAACTGGCTGACCCAGTCGAGTTGTGGCGCGAAGTCCAACTCGGCCGGGTTGATGACCTGCAGATCGGCCTGCTTGCCTGGCGTCAGCGAACCGATCGCCCCGTCGAGTCCGAGCACTTCGGCGCCGCCGAGAGTGGCCATCCGCAGCACGTCCGGCGGGGTGGGGAAATGGGCGGGATCATGCGAGACCGCGCGCTGCAACCCGACCGCGGCCTTCATGTCGGCGAACATGTCGCTGCCGTCGTCGGTGCCGCCATCCAGGCCGAGGCCCACCTTCATGTTGCGCACGTGCATGTCCGGCAGCCGCGCGATGCCCGAGGCCAGTCGCATGTTCGACAGCGGGTTGTGTGCGACCCGGACGTCGTGGGCAGCCAGCTCGTCGAGTTCAGCGTCGGTCATCTGGATGGTGTGGTCGGTCACCAGCCCGGGCCGCAGCGCCCCTGCCCGGCGCAGCGCATCCAGCTGCCCGGTGGCCGGGTCGGCCGGTGACTCGTGCAGGTGGACGTTGAGCGGCACGCCGAGCTCCTCGGCCAGCTTTTCCGCCGCCACCGTGTTGTCGTAGTTGGCCGCAGTCGGATGCACACCGACCTCCAGGCGCGCCAGCGGATCCGGGTCAATCTGCTCCCGTTTGACCCGGCGGATCTCGGCCAGCGTGGCGGGTTGCCGGTTAGCCCCGTAGACGAACACGAACCGCAGCCGTGAATCCTGCAGCGCGCGCAGATTCCCCCGAGCGAAGTCGGCATTGAAGGCGTGCGACCAATCGGTCACCGTGGTGACGCCGCTGGAAATCACATCCAGGGTGCCTAGCCGCGCGCCCGCGTAGCCGTCCGCACCGGAAATCGCAGAGGAGTACAGCGGCAGCACACAGCCGCGTAACCAGCCGTTCAGTTCCTGGTCGGTCGCGCAGCCGCGGATCAGCGTCTGCCACAGGTGGTTGTGCGCGTCGACGAAACCCGGTATGACGATTTTGCCGTGGCCGTCGAGGACCGCCGCGCCGCTGGTGTCGAGGTGCTTGCCGACCGCGCCGATCCGGTCATGGTCGATCAGCACATCCGCGTCCTGCAGCCGACCGAGTGGTCCGTCGCCGAGCCGGGGATCCATGGTGAGCACCAGGGAGGCATTGCGGATCACGATCCGGCCAGCGCCGTCGAAACTCGCCGGGGCGGGCTGCTCGGTTCCCGCGCAGCCCGAGACAACCAAAAGCGTCGTGACGACGAAAAGTAAGAGCAAACGCAGCGGTCGGGACACAGTCGATCATCGCATATGATCGCAAGTTACTATCGGCCCACAGTTCAGGGAGGCACGGTGGGCTATAGCCTCGGAGTGGACCTCGGCACGACATTCGTCGCGGCCGCGATCGCGGATGCCGGCCGAGTCAAAATGGTCACCTTAGGCGACAGTTCCGTGGCCATCCCGGCCGTGTGCTATCTCCGGGAAGATGGTGTCCTGCTCACCGGAGAGGCCGCCGACGTGCACGCGGTGAGCAGCCCGGACCGGTCCTGCCGGAATGTCAAACTCCGGCTGGGAAATCCGACACCGGTAATACTCGGCGGCGAGCCGTACGACGTCACCGTGTTGCTGGGCGCCCTGTTACGGGACGTCGTGGAAAAGGTAGTCAAGACCGAAGGGGATCCACCCGAGCGGATCTTGCTGACGCACCCGGCCAACTGGGGCCCGTTCCGGCGGGCGCTGTTCGAGGAGGTGCCGCAGCACGCGGGCCTGGGCATCCTGCCCTTGAGGACCGAGCCGGAAGCGGCCGCGGCGCACTATGCCGCCTCGCACAAGCTGGCCGATGGCCAGACAATCGCGGTCTACGACCTGGGCGGGGGCACTTTCGACGCCACGGTCTTGCGCAAGCTACCCGGTGGGTTGGAGATTGTTGGCACTCCGAAGGGCATCGAGCGGCTCGGCGGGGTCGATTTCGACGAGGCGATCCTGTCCTACGTCGACTACGCCGCCGACGGGGCACTCAGCGCGCTGGACCTCGGAGATCCACAGGCGGGCGTGACGCTGGCCCGGCTGCGGCAGGACTGCCGGGCGGCCAAAGAAGCGCTGTCGGTGAGGGCCGAGACGGTCATCAAGGTGTCTCTGCCTAGCCAGCAACTCGATGTGCGGATCACCCGGGACAAGTTCGAGGATCTGATCCGCGCGCCGATCGAGTCCACTCTCAGCGCGCTGTCGCAGACGCTGGCCTCGGCGCAGGTAAAGCCGAGCGAGCTGAGCGCGGTGCTGCTACTCGGCGGATCATCCCGGATCCCGCTGGTCGCCCGGATGGTCTCCGCGGAGCTTCGGCGCCCCATGGTGGTCGACCCCAACCCGAAATACGCCGTGGCGCTCGGCGCCGCCACGCTGGCCGCCGATGCTGTGC
>DASQVU010000012.1:0-5611 GCA_035640615.1 Pseudonocardiaceae bacterium | reverse complement strand
CTTCGCCGGAGCCGGCAGGCTCAACGTCTTCGGTATCGCAGTACTGGGCTTTCTCGCTGCCGTCGCCGGCGACAACGTCGGTTACTTGATCGGGCATTACGGTGGGCGGCGGCTGGTACTCCGGTTTGGTCGGTACATCTTCGTGACCGAGAAGCGGCTCGCCAAGGCTGAGGACTTCTTCGCGCGCCACGGCGGAAAGATCGTCGGCGTCGCCCGATTCATCGACGGCCTGCGCCAGCTCAACGGTGTCGTAGCCGGCATCGCCGGGATGCCGTGGCAGCGGTTTCTGGTTTTCAACGCATTAGGCGCGGCCGCCTGGGTCGCCGTGTGGACCTCGGTCGGTTACGCCGCTGGCGGTCACCTCGGCGAGATCTACCAGCAATTCTCTGAGTACCAGATCGTGGTGCTGGTGGTGATCGGCGTGGTCATCCTCGCCGTGATAGCGCGCTTGTTGTGGCGCAGACAGCGCCAGCGCCCGGCTGCTACTCGATCAGGGCGTTGAGGGCGTCGGCAAGGGTCGGGTAGGTGTCAAACCGCTCCAGCAATCCGGTCACCTCCAGCGGGCGCACCACGGCACGGGTGACCACACCGGCGATGTGCAGCTGCATTCCCGGAGTCTGCAGGGCCAGTTCCCGGGCGTCCAGCAGGCAGTTCAATCCGCTGGACCCAAGGAAGCGCACCGCTTGCAAGTCTACGATCAGATGCGCTGGGGCGGCAGCGAGTTGATCGTGCAGGCAATCGCCCAGCAGTGGGGCAGTGAGCGCGTCGAGCTCCCCATCCACGGCCAGCACGCGCACGCCGTCGGCCGGCTGCTGCACGACCAATGCAAGCAGGTCGTTACCGGCACACACCGACGGCTCGTCACTCGCCTTGCCGGTACTAGCCGGAATCGCGATATCTGAGGGTTTGGCCGGATGGTCAAAGGTGGGGGAATCGACCCGCCCGTTATGCGGGTCTTTGGCGGTCGCCACCGGTCCGCTCCTCCTCGTTCACCCTGCAACAGTCATGACATCGGGGTTCCACCGGCACGGTCGTTGTTCGTGTCTGGTCGCATGCAGATAGCCCTGACCAGCCTAGGCCAGCAGGCTGCGGTTGGCCTTGGGGCCTCGGGTGAAGTTCGTGGTGTCTGCGGCAGGATACGGCGAGGTCGCTGCACGTGCCTAGGCCTGGGCGGTGATCAGGTGACACCCGGCGGGGTGCTGTCCCTGTCCATGGTGGAGTCCATGATGACGGGCATGATCTCGGGTAGGCCGCTGAGTGCCAGCACCCGGGCCGGCAGGCTCTGCGGGGCCAACCGCAGCGCCACCGAGCAGCCGTGTGCCGCGGCGTGGCGGCTGGCATCGATAAGCAGGCCGACGCCGGCACTGCTGAGGTAATCCACCCCTCGCAGGTCCAGAATCACCGGGCCCGGCGTGCTGAGTTGCTGGAGCAGTGCATCGTGCAGGGTGGTGGTGGCGGCGAGGTCTAGCTCGCCGCGAAACTCCAGCCGCCGCCCCGCGCCGGATTCTGGATGCACCTGCATGACCGCGGGCGCCGGCATCACCGGATGTGTTGGAAGCTGACGGCCTGCTGCCGGCGGTTTGGAGTCGGCAGGTTCGGCAGGAAGGCAGAAACAGACCCGGGTCCCGGTGGAACTCGGGTCGACCACGACATCGGTAGCAAGCTCTTGGATCATGGCCAAACCGCGCCCTCGGTGGCTGCTGCCGGCGGCGGGCGGTCGCCAGCGGCCGAAATCGCGCACTTCCACCTCGAGGCAACCGTCCCTGAGGCGGGTGATGCGGCAAGTGAACTCGCCAGGACTGCTGGGGTAGGCGTGTTCGGCGGCGTTCGCGGCGGCTTCACCGAGCGCCAGTTGCAGGTCTTCGAGGAACTGCTCGCCTAGTGCGGCGGTGTCGGCCCAGGCATGCACTGACCGGCGTAGGCCACGAAGTTCGGCGGGGTCGGCGGGCAGCCGCTGGTGCAGTGGCGCAGGAAGGTAACGGGCGACGATCAAGGCGATGTCATCCGCGGGTCCTGCGTCCGGCAAGGCTCGGGCCAGCAGCTGGGTGACCAGGCTGTGTGGAGGGTGGCCATGCAGCTGGGTGGCGGTGTCGGCGAGGTGATCCAGGCCGTCGTCGATGGCCTGACCGCGGCGCTCGATCAGCCCGTCGGTGTACAGCAGAAGGCTGGCACCCGGTTCGATCCGGGTGCCCGCTTCGGCATACGGGGGCCGCCGGCTGATACCCAGCGGCCCGCCGGCACCTTCGAAGAGATAGCGGGTTTCATGCCGGGTGAGTAGCACCGGTGGTGGGTGGCCGGCGCGGGCCCAACGAAGCTCACCGGTGGCGAGGTCGAGGATGACGGCGGCAGCGGTGGAGGCCAGCGCACCAGGGATGCGCGCGGCAACGCGGTCCAGGTGCTCCAATGCGGTGGCCGGCGAGTCTCCGTGCAGCAGCGCAGTGGCCAGTGCGGTGCGCAGCTGGCCCATCACCGCGGCGGCTGCGGCGCCTTTCCCGACGACGTCGCCGACCACGATCGCGACCCGCTGACCATCCAGCTCCAGCACGTCGTACCAGTCACCGCCGGCCGCCACGCCCGGCGCGCCGGGCAGGTAGCACGCGGCCAGCGCCAACCGGTCCAGCTCCGGGAGCTGTTGGGGCAGCAAGCTGTGTTGCAGGGTCTGCGCGATATCGTGCTCGGCCTGGTACAGCCGGGCCCGGTCGAGCGCCTGACCGCACTGGCCGCACAGGGCGAGCATCATGGCGCGTTCGTCGGGTCCCAACGGGGGTGCCGCGCCGGCGAAGCGCAACCCGAGGGCGCCGATCGCGATGTCGTCGACGATCAGCGGCACCGCCACCTGCACGGGCAACGGCCCGTCGAGGTCGAAGGCGCGGTTTTGCCACGCCACCGAGGAGTGCGACCCCGACCACACCGGTTCCGCGGTGCGAATCGCGTGCGCCAACGGGTGTGCCGCGTCGAGGCTCAGCCGGGCGGTGGGCTCGGGAAAGCCGTCCGAAGCCAGCACGGTGAGCTGATCATTCGGCTCTCGCCACAGCACCACGGCGGCACGGGCCCCCAGCTCGCGGGCGTAATCCAGAATGACCTGGACCACTTCGGCCATACCGGTGGCACTGGACAGCGCCCCGACGAGGCGGTTGAACCGTTCGGCAGCCACCCGAGCGGCGGTTTCCGCGGCCAGCAGCTGGGCCCGGTGCAGCGCCTGGGCGCAGTGATCGGCCAGTGACATCGCTACCTGCCGTTCGGCGGGGGTCAGCGCGCGGTCGGTAAGGAAGCCGATCGCGACGGTGCCGATACAGCGGTTGTCGACCAGCAGGGGAAGATTGACGGCCGCCGGAAAGCCCATATCGATCACCGCCGGCACCAGCGCCGGGTAGGCACGCTGCCAATCCGCCAGCGACTCCAGCCACACGGGCTGGCAGCGGCGAGCGGCATCCACGGCCGGCGTGTCGGCCCCGTCGATCGGCATGGTCTGCCAGTCTCGGTCCACGCCCTCACCCCAGCCCCGTATGGCCACCAGCTCCAGGGTCTTGGTCTCCCGTAGCTCGTAGACCGCGGCGGCGTCGGTACCCAGCAGCTGCGAGAAGTGGCTGATCGCGGTGTGGGCTACCGCCGCTGGAGTCGCCGCCGCGGACAGTGCGGCGGCGGCCTGCTGCAGCAGCTCCAACCGAGCCGCAGTGGCCCGTTCCTCGGCCAAGAGCACCGCGTTGTCCAACGCGACGCCGGCCTGTGCGCCGATATCTTCCAGTAGCGCGCAGTCGTCGGCGTCGAAACGGGGAGAATCAGCCCGGCGGCCGGCAAAGAGCAGGCCCAGCAACTGGCCGCGAGCAGTCAGCGCGACGCTGATCACCGAGCGCCACAGCTGGTCAAGATCTGGGTCGGCATCGGTGATCAGCAGCGATCGGCCGTTATCACGGACCTTGCAGGCCGCCGTGAGGTCCGGGGACGCTGCTGCCAGGGCAGCCGCGGTGTCGTCGTCGATGGCGGTCAACGCCATCCGGTGCAGCTGGCCGCCCGCTCCGACCCGAATGACCGTGCACCCGTCGGCGACCCGGCGTTTGACCATGTGGCGGACCAGCTGAGCCATCCGCGGGACCGCACCAGTCTCGGCGTCCAGCGCCGCGGCCAGCTCGGCCAGCAGGGTTTGCCGTTCGGTTTCCCGGTAGCGGGTGTGGATGTCGACCACGCTTCCGACGTAGCCGCTGAATCTGTCACCTTCGCCGATCGGGACGGCGTGTTCGAGGACCCAGCGGTAGTCGCCTGCGGCGTGGCGCAGGCGGTACTCGAGCTGCCAGGGCTGGCGGGCGCTGCGCGCTCGGGCGACGGCAAGCTGGTAGGCGGACACGTCCTCCGGATGCACGCCCGCCTGCCAGTCCGTACCGAGCTGGGCAGCCGGATCCGCACCGGTGAAAATCTGCCAGCCGTGGTTGGCGAACACCCGCGCGCCGCTGTCGTCGGTGACCCAGATCAACGTCGGGGCCAGGTCGGCCATTACCTGGAACCGCTGCTCAGCTTCCCGCCGCACCCGGCCCAGCTGCAGGTGCGCGCCGACCCGGGCCAGCAGCTCTCCGGCGCTGAACGGCTTGAGCAGGTAATCGTCCGCGCCGGCCGCCAGTCCCTCGATAGCGGCCTCCTGCCCGGCGCGTGCGGACAGCAACAGCACGGGAACCCGGGCGGTGGGCGCTTGCCCGCGCAGCGCGCGCACCAGCTCCAGCCCGTCCATCCCGGCCATCATCACGTCGCTGAGGATTAGATCTGGCGGGTGCGCCCGAGCTGCCACCAGCGCCGCTACTCCATCCGACACAGCCTGCACGTCGTACCGGGAGCCGAGTAGCCGCTGCAGGTATGCCCGCATGTCGGCGTTGTCATCAGCGACGAGAACCCGTCCCTGGATGGGTCCGGGACGCTCGGCGGTGACCAACCCCAGTGGGTCCGGAGTGTCCATCGTTTCGGCGGCGCTGGGTAGCCACCGCAATGCTTCCTCGAGAAACGGCTGCGCCGCCTCGGTCGTGGCGGTTCCTGCTCCGGCAGGCACGATCTGATCGGCTGGCAGGTGCGCGCTGCCCATCGGCAGCGCCACGGTGAACGTGGTGCCCACGTCCGGCGCCGAATCGACGGTAATGGTGCCGCCGTGTAGTGCAACCAGCTCCGCCACCAGTGCTAACCCGATGCCGCTGCCCTCCTGGCTGCGGGAGCGGGCACCGCGGACCCGGTGGAACCGGTCGAACAGCCGGGGTAGCTCCTCGGCCGGCACTCCGGTCCCGGTGTCGCTGACCGTTACCAATGCCACACCGCGGCCCCGGCGGGTCCGGACGGTGATCTGCCCGTCGAAGGTGAACTTCAACGCATTGGACAGCAGGTTGAGAACGATCTTCTCCCACATCTCCCGATCCGCGTAGACCGGCTGCCCGAGGTCAAGACAGTCGACCACGAACTTCAGCCCGGCTCGCTCAATTGCGGAGCGGAACACGCTGGCCAGTTCAGCGGTCAACATGGCCAGATCGAGGGGTTCGTAGCAGGCCTGTAGCCGCCCGGCCTGAATGCGGGAGAAATCAAGCAGGGTGTTGACCAACTTGCCCAGCCGAAGCCCGTTGCGGTGGATCACCTCCAACTC
>DASQVU010000011.1:0-2586 GCA_035640615.1 Pseudonocardiaceae bacterium | reverse complement strand
TGTGGATGCCCCGCGGTTACCGGGCCGCTCCCGGCCCGGTGCGCGCGGTGATGGCAGGGGTAGCCGTCAACGTCGGGTTCTACGGCATGTGGCGCACCCTGGAGCTGCTGCGGCTACCGCCCGGCTGGCTGGCCGTGATCGTCCTGCTGGTGGGTGGGTTCACCGCGCTGCTGGGCATCGCTCACGCCACCGTGTAGACCGATTTGGCCGAGGTGGTGGCGTACTCCAGCGTGGAAAACGGCGGCCTGATCAGCGTCGGGTACGGCGTCGCCCTGGTCGGCGCCGCGATCGCCCGGCCACCGCTGGTCGCGGTAGGCCTGCTCGCCGCCACCCTGCAAACCGTGGCGCACGCGCTGGCCAAATCACTGCTGTTCTGCGCCACATCTGAATTGCGGACGCCACCGGCACCACTGAACTGGAGACGCTGCGTGGCGTCGGGCACCGACTGCCCGCCAGCGGAACCGGCCTTGCCATCGGAGCGCTCACCCTGGCCGGGCTGCCCCTGACGGTGGGATTCGTCTCGGAGTGGTTCCTGCTCAAGTCGCTCATGCAGCAGGTCTGGGTTGGCCGGCTAGCTTATGCGCTGCCGCTGGCACTGGCCGGTGCGCTGGTCGCGATTACCGCCGGGTTCGCCGCGGTGGCGTTCGTGCGGATCGTCGGGCTCACCGTGCTCGGTCCCCGCCAGCAGGCTGACGTTGCTCGCGGGCGCGACGTCGGTCCGCTGGACGCAGCCGGTCTGGCTCTGCTCGGGATCGGCTGCGTGGGTGTGGCCGCGGTCGCTCCGCTGTGGATCCGGCTGCTCGTCGCTGGCCTCGATCCCATCGTCCCGCGCGACGTCGCGTCGGGCGCACTCGCGTCAGCCTGGGTGCTGCAACCGGTGTATTCCAAATTCTCCGCGCTGTCGCCGTCCTGGCTCGCCGTGGTCATGGCGGTGCTGCTGGTCGGTGTGCTCGGGATGAGCGTGGCATTCGCACGTGGTCGGATGTTCGCGGTGCGGCGGGTCCCGGTGTGGCGATCCGCGACTGGCGGGGTGGCCGGTGACAACCACTACACCCCGTTCGGATTCGCCAATCCCACCCGCAAGGCCCTGGCCAACCTCCTGCGCACCCGGTCCGAGCTCACCATCCTGGAGCGGGATACCGATGAGCGCACCGGTGACCCGCAGCGCGACGCCGCGGGCGCTCACCTGGGCTACACCACCGACGTCGTCGAGGTGGTCGAGCGGTTCCTGTTCCGCCCGCTGCGGCGACCGCTGCTGGTGACCGTGCGCGCCGCAAAGCGGCTGCAGAGCGGCCGGCTGGACGCCTACCTCGGCTACATGCTCATCGCCGTGCTCGCCGTCCTGGCGGTCGTGGCCGGGCTGGCGTGACGAGTCAACCTGTCACGAGGCACGGACCAGTTTCTGCATCTGGTTGATATTGGGTTGCTGGTCGGTGATGGTGTCCTGCGCTAGCCGCCGGGCCTGTGGATCGCTGCCCTTGGCCAGTTCAGTCTGGGACATCTGTATCGCGCCTTGCTGGTGGTCAATCATCAGCCGCAGGAACAACTGATCGAAGTCACCACCGCTGGCCGACTTGAGCTGCTGTAGCTCCTGATCACTCAGCAACCCAGGCACCTGGGCACTGCCGCCAGCCGAAGTCGGGGCACCCCAAGCGCTAAGCAGGTTGCGAATGCGGGTGATCTGCTGGTCCTCCGCAGCTTTGATCCGCTGCGCCAGTCCCTTCACCTTCAACGATGTCGCCTTGTTGTGGACGAGATCTGACATGGTGGGGGTCTGCGCGTGATGTTGGAGCATCTGCTGCAAGAACAGGACATCATCCTGGTTGTGCCGCTCCTCGCTCCCGGCGGGTGCGGCACGCCCGACCGGCGGCGTCGTCGTGGCAGGACTCGTGGCGGTGGTGCCACCACAGCCAGCGAGAAGCGCGCCAGCAGCAACGACCACAACAGCCACTCTGGGGATACGCATCATGAACCGGTCTCCTTTGGCGCACCGGCTGATCACTATCACCTTAACCGCTCACGACCTCCGCGTTAGGTAGATCTTCATCCGACACGCTAGCCCGGTGATCCAGTACCGGCCGCGTAAGCGGCAGTAGCACATGCTCACTCGGGAGTGGTAGTCGGTTCGGTAGGCGCCAACCCAGTGATCCGGCACAGCGCGGCAAACCCGTCCGCGCTGCCGGGCCAGTGGCCGCGTACGGCCTCGATGCCAGCCCGGCGCACCACGCTACGCAACACGACCGCGACGACTATCGCATCGTCGGCAAACCCGAGCCCCGGAATGAAGTCCGGCACCACGTCGACGGGCATCGCCAGGTAAGCCATCAACAGCCACAACCGCGCCCGCACCGCCCGCGGCAGGGATCGATCGGCTGCCAGGCGCCGCAGCAGCCGCAACAGGTCAGGCAGCAGCCGCACCGCCTCCGCCAGCGCGACACCCTTCGAGCGCACGAGCAGCAGCGCAACGATCAACAGCAACCACGTCAGCAGCAGGGCGACCGCAAGCCCTGCCAGCGCGTCAAGCCACACTCGTACCCACCTCGATCGGAGAGAGAACTCTGCTGGTCATAGGGGTCTTTGCTGATG
>DASQVU010000010.1:0-21884 GCA_035640615.1 Pseudonocardiaceae bacterium | reverse complement strand
GCGTTCCCGCTGCGCCGAGGATTCACCTGGAAGCGCCGCCGCATCGAGTTGGGCAGCGAGCAGGGCATCGACTTCCTGCCTGGCATCGCCAGCTTCTTCAATGGCGCGCTGTTCAGCGCCGACGCCCTCGATGTCGTCGGGGTCCCGGACTACCGGCTGTTCGTCCGGGGCGACGAGGTGGAGGTGCACCGGCGGGTGGCCCGCTCCGGGCTGCGGTTCGGTACCACGTTACGGGCGTCCTACGCCCATCCCGACGGTTCAGCCGAGTTCAAGCCGATGCTGCGCGGGCGTTTCCACGCCCAGGACCCCGCCGACGAGGTCAAGCGCTACTACACCTACCGCAACCGCGGTTACCTGCTGTCCCAGCCGGGGATGCGGTGGATCGGTGCGCTCGAGGTGTTCCGGTTCGGGCTGTACTTCCTGGTCACCAAGCGGGATCCGCGGGCTTTCCGGCGGTGGTTCAAGCTGGTGCGACAAGGCCGCGCCGAGCGCTTCTACCGGTACTCAGAGCACCCGAACAGCCACGGCGCGAGGTAAAGTTATGGTCAATCTTTGGGACAGGTGCTCTAGCGCTAGTCCCATTGGACTAGCCTCCTGCGGGTGCTGACCTCCGGGCACATCGAAATCTTGCGGCGTGCGTCGCGGTCCGACAACGACACCGACGCCCACGCCGCCGAGCATCACCCCCACGCTGCGGACAAAGGCAGAGCGCCCCGCCTGCTCCGGCTCGCCGTCGCGGTGTTCGGCCTGCTCGGCGCGCTGTGCGCGCTCGCCGTTCCGCTGCTGCCAGTGATCCAGGACACCGCCGTGATCACCTGGCCGAACAGCAAGCACCTGGCCCCGGTCAACGCGCCGCTGGTCACCTTCCAGCCGCAGAACCTGACCGCGACGATCCCGTGCGCAGCAGCCTCCTCAGTGGACGCGCGCTTCGCGCAGCCGGCAACGCTGGTGTCCACCACCCCGCCGGGCTCGGCGGACGGGGCAGCGGTAGGCATGGTGCTCCAGGTCGCCGACGGGAAGCTGACCTTGATCAGCCGCGGGCAGGCGTTGGGCAACATGTTGCTGACAGCGATCCCGCCGGGCACCGGGCAGTGCCTGATCAAGGTCACGAGTAGCGCGAAGGGCACCACGGCATCGGCCGGTGCCGCCCAGTTCGTCAAGGTCACCCAGGACGTCCGCCCGCAGGTTGTCGGTATCTACTCAGCGCTGGACGAGCGGCTGGATCCGGTGACCGGGCTATCCATGCAGATCACCCCGGACACCCGCTTCCAGTCCGTGCCCCATCCGATCAAACTCGCCGCCATTGTGCTGGCCGTACTCAGCGTGCTGATCAGCCTGATCTTGGCGCACCGGCTGGATCGGCGGATCGGTCGCCGGGCCCCGCGGCTGCTGCCCTCGGGCTGGTGGCGCCCCACCGGGCGGGATGCCACGGTGCTCGCGGTACTGGCCATCTGGGTGGTCATCGGTGGGATCACCTCCGATGACGGCTACATCCTGACAATGATCCGTACCCGGGCCGAGATGGGATACATCGGCAACTACTACCGGTGGTTCAACGTCCCGGAAGCGCCCTTCGGCTGGCCGTACGAGCTGTACGCCTACTGGTCGCAGATCAGCACGGTGCCGCCGTGGCTGCGGCTGCCCGCGTTCGCGATGGGCGGGGTCAGCTGGATGCTGATCAGCCGGGAAGTGATGCCGCGGCTGGGCCGCGAGGTACGCCGCAGCGGCGCCGCCGGGTGGGCAGCCGCCGGGGTTTTCCTGGCCTTCTGGCTGCCCTACAACAACGGGCTGCGCCTGGAGCCGGTGGTGGCCATCGGCTCGCTGCTGGTGCTGTGCGCAGTGGAACGCGCGGTGGCCACCCGCCGGCTGCTGCCGCTCGCGCTGGGCCTGATCGCGGCCGCATTCACCGTCGCCGCCACGCCCACCGGCTTCATTGCGGTCGCCCCCTTGCTGGTGGCGTTGCGACCGCTGGTGCGGCTGGTGCACCAGCACGTCGCGGCCTCCGGCCGCGCGGCGGTGCTGGGACCGATACTCGGCGCCGGCTTCCTGGTCCTGGTGGTGATCTTCGCCGACCAGACGCTGGCCGGAGTGCTGGAAGCCACCCGGATCCGCACCGAGATTGGGCCCAACCTGTCCTGGTTCCAGGAGCCGCTGCGCTACCAGTGGCTGTTCTCCGACATGCCCGACGGGGCGCTGGCCCGCCGGTTCCCCGTCCTGATGCTGCTGCTGTGCCTGGGCACCAGCCTGGTGGTGCTGCTGCGTCGCGGCGGCATCCCGGGGGCCGGCCTGGGCCCGAGCCGGCGGCTGATCGGCACCGCGGGCACCTCCCTGGCGCTGCTGGCGCTTACCCCCACCAAGTGGACGCACCACTTCGGCGCGTTCGCCTCCATCGGCGCCGCGCTGGCCGCGCTGACCGCGCTGGCCACGAGTTCGAGCGTGCTGCGCTCGGCGCGCAACCGGTGGTGGTTCCTGTCCGGCATGCTGGTGATCCTGGCCATGTCGGCGACCGGTCCCAACGCGCCGTGGTACGTGTCCCAGTACGGCGTGCCGTGGTTCGACAAGCCACCGTCGATCCACGGCATCCAGGCGAGCACGCTGCTGATCGTGGGCGCCGTGCTGGCGGCGTTCGTCGCGGTGATCGAGGGGTTGCGGCACGAGCCTGGTGAGCCTCCCCCACCCGCGCCGGACCGGCGCAGCGGGCGCCACGCGTTGCGGATCTCCTCGGCCCCGATCGCGGTGTTCTGTGGGCTGCTGGTGCTCGCGGAGGTCGCCGTCATGGTCAAGGCCATGCACAAGCAGCGCGACGGCTACAGCATGGCTGCCGCCAACATCGCCCACATCACCGGGCACAGCTGCAACCTCACCGACGCGGTGCTGGTGGAGCCCGACCGGCGCGCCGGCGCGCTGCGCCCGTTGCACGGGACGCTGCTCGCTGATATCCCGCTGCAGCGGGGCTTCGAGCTCAACCACTTCCCGGTCAACGCGGCTCCGGCGCGCAACTCCGCGGCGAACCCACCGGACCAGGCCGACGGGCTGAGCGCCCGGGGCGACCGCTTGCCCAAGGCCACCAACGACAGTGACAACCCGGTTGAGGCACCGCCAGCGGGACTGGGCGGTACGGAGATCCCGATTTGGAGCAGCTTCAACCCGGACAGTGCCGGTACCGGGAACGTGCGGACCACCTGGTACGCGCTGCCCGCGGCGGCCCGGGAGGGTCGGGCGCCGGTGGTGGTCTCCGTCGCCGGGAAGCTATCGGCCACCACACCGCTGTTCGCCGAGTTCGCCCGGCGCACCGAGCACGGCTTTAAGGTCATCGACCAGACCGCTATCGGCGGGCGGGCCACTGCCAACGCGCCCGGCTGGCGGGACTACCGCCTGGGCGTGGCCGGCCGCGCCGCCGGAGCTGATGCGGTCCGGCTGATCGCCATCGACGCCGACGTGACCGACGAGGGCTGGCTGGCGTTCTCCGCGCCGCGAGTACCGGTGCTGAGCTCGCTGACCAACCTGGTGGCGCCGACGCCGCCGGTGTTCCTGGACTGGCCGGTGGGTTTCGTACACCCGTGCGTGCGCCCGTTCGGCATCCGCAACGGCATCGCCGAGATCCCGCAGTACCGGTTGCTGCCCGACGAGCTGCTGACCGACTACAGCAAGACCTGGTCGTCGCGCGACGCCGGCGGGCCGATCGGCTGGTTGCAGATTCTCGCGACCCAGCGGGAGGTACCGACCTACCTCAAGGAGAACTGGGACACCGACTGGGGCAAGCTGATGGTCATCCAGCCCCGCGTGCCCGACGCGGCCGGCCCCAACCTGCGGACCGGCACGGCAGTGCGCCCCGGCTGGTGGTCTCCGGGCCCGCTGCGCAGTGGCGGCCAAACCGCCGCGATCGCCCAGCTGGGCCGCTGACGCCGTTGGCCACCGGACGCGGCAACCGATTATCGACCGCAGCACCGACCTGCGACCGCCAACCCCGCGCGGGGCTGGGCACTGCGTGGGGTGCCGTTACGGGCCGCTGAAGCGGGGTTGGCGTTACTTGAAGAGCTACCAACGGGCGGCGGAAATGAGAGGGCCCCTCGCGGAAACGAGGGGGAGGTGTTCCGCGAGGGGCGGCGGATCCGGCTGGGGGTCCCGAACCCGCACGTCTCATTGTGCCACTTTTGGTATGCGCCATGCGAGTGATACCACGGCGCGGCGCACACATGGTGGCGCGGCGAGTCGCGATCACCACCACCCTTCCGGGTTGGGTGACGGATTACGCCCGGAAAATCACTGTCCGTTGCACCACGAAGTTGATCGCCGTGGCCACGCCCTGCGCGACGACGAACGCGCACGTGTACTCCCCGGAAAACGACGGCAGCACGGCGAGCATCACCGCGTTCATCCCGACCTGGACCACGAACGTGACCCCGTACAGCGCCATGATCGAGGCGTACTCCGCCCGACCGCCCTTGCCTTGAAAGGTCCACCGCCGGTTGATCAGATACGCCGTCGTGGTGCCGGCCACGAACGCCAACGCCTTGGCCAGATGCACATACATCCCCAACGCCAGCAACGTCTGGTAGCAGCTCAGATCGACCACGAAGGCCACCGCTCCCACCAGCACGAACCGGGTGAGCTGGGTGGACAGGCGAAGACGTGCCACGGGCGGTGCGACCAACGGTGATCCTCCTCGGTTCGCGGATGCTGCGGCCGCTAGCTCGGGCAGGGTACCGCCAACGGCCTGCACCGCCGCCGGACTACCCTGCGCCAGTGCGGGTGCCCGAGATGACGGTCGACCTGGCTGGCGCCGGCGCCCCTGCCGCACTCGCCAGCACGGCCCCGAGGCACCGCCGCAGCTGGCAGGCGGGAGTTTTGGCCGGGGTGGCTGCGCTGACGCTGGTCGCCGCGATCAGCGCCGTGCTCGCCCCGGTGGTGGCCGACGACCCGATGGTGCGCTGGCCCCAAGCCGGTCAGCTGCCCCGCTCCACCGTGCTGCCGTTGGTACCGTACCGACCGCTGAGCCTCGACGCCCGGGTGCCGTGCACCGTGCTCGCCGCGCTGAGTCAGCGGCCCGGCGGTGGTGAGGCGCTGCGCACCCTGCCGGTCACCGCGGGCAAGGGCGGACGGGTCAGTCAGGGTCTGGTCGTCGCGGTGCACGGCGGCGTGGTGCAGGTGAGCGCATCCGGCCGGACGCTGGTGCGGGAACTGCTGCCTGGCCAGGCATGTACCTACCGAGTGTTGGCAGATGCCGGCGGGGTGCGGGTGTTGCGGGACAACCCAAGTGCTGGGGTATCGCGAGGCGCTGCTTCGATCCCGGTTCCGCAGGTGAATGAGCTGGTCACCGATGTGGCGGGGCAGCCAGCTGCGGCGGGCCTGGCGGTGACGTTACGCCCGGACAGCCGCTACGAGTCCTCCCCCACGACACTCAAAACCAGCTTGCTGAGCATCTGCGCCGCGAGCCTGCTGGTGCTGCTGGGGTTGGCCTGGTGCTGGTGGGGCGGCGACCAGATCCCCCGGCGCCGTCTCAAGCTGCGCGCTGCGGACGCGGCACTGGTGGTCGTCTCGTCGGCATGGGTGTTGCTGGCTCCCACCAACTTCGACGATCCGTGGTACGAGCTGATGGCCCGCGGGGCCAGCGCCTCCGGATCAGTCGGCAATGCAATCTACATGTTCAACGTCACCGAGAATCCCTTCGTCGCCAGCCAGTACGTGCTGCAGGCGTGGGGGGCGCTAGGTGGCTGGGGGTTGGCCTGGATGCGGTTGGTGCCGCTGATCTACGGGCTGGTCACCTGGCTGCTGCTGCGCCTGCTGCTGGCCACCTTCGAGCTGGACACCCCGCGCGCCGCTTGGGCGTTGCTGGCGGCCTACCTGCTGTGGTGGCTGCCCTACGGGATGACGCTGCGCCCGGAGCCGCTGATCGTGCTGCTCGCCGCCGCGACGCTGCTGCTGAGCGAGCTCGCCCGGCGCCGTTACTCGGTCGGCATATTGGCCGCGGCCACCACCACCGCGGCGCTGGCGATATCGGTCTCCCCGTCGGGGCTGGTGGCGGTAGCGCCGCTGGTGCTAGCTGTGCCCTGGCTCGGAGTGTGGTGGCGCGCGCGGCCCCCGCTGGCTCGGCTCGCCGCGGCACTGCTGCTGGTGGCCACCGGAACCAGCCTGGTGCTGGTGGGCTGCGCCGACGCAACCCTGGGCGACGTACTTGAATCCACCGCCGTCCATCAGTGGTACTACCAGGCATTTCCCTGGTACCGGGAGTTCATCCACTACCAGACGATCCTCAGCTTCCAGGACTCCAGCCAGTGGGCCCGGCGGGCCCCGGTCGTGCTCACCATCGCGGTGCTGCTGGTGGTCGCCGTGGCCACCCTCCACCGTCGAGTCACTGCCGCGCCCGACACGCCCGCCGCGCCCGCCGACCCCGATATGTCTCCATGTCGGGGGGAACAGGCTCGGGGGGAACAGGGGCGGCTGCTGGTCAGCAGCGCGGCCTGCTCGGCCCTGGCGCTGGCGCTGCTGGCGCCCACGCCCACCAAGTTCGTCAACCACTTCGGGGCCGCCGCGGCAGCCCCGATAGTGCTGCTCACCGCAGCACTGCTGCGCGCACCGATGCGCCTGCCCTGGCAACCGCGGCGTATTGACGTCGCGGCCACCACCGCGGCGGCGGCGCTGCTGGTGGGTGCGGTGTCGTGGAGCTTCGCCGGGCCGAACATCTGGCGGCCCTACTCGGATCGGGGTCAGCCGTTCGGCAACCACCTCACGCTGGCCGACGACCGCGTGGACCTGGTCAGCGTGCGCCCGAGGCTGGGCCCGATCCAGCTGGCCAACCCGCTGCTGTGGGTAGCCATCGCAGCCGCTGCGGCGGCCACCATGTGGTGGTGGCGCCGCCGCGGCGCGGACCGCGGGCCGGCCCCCGACCGCGCCGTGCTGGTCGCCGGATCGACCGCGCTGGTGGTGATGAGTCTCGTGGTCTTCGTGTGGGCGCCGCTTCGCCAGTACCCGGGGTGGTCGGTCGCGCTGTCGGCGGTGCGCTCGGCGCACGGCCAGCCGTGCGCGCTGGCCGACTACGCCCAGATCGCCGTCGACACCCCGGCCCAACCAGTGCCCGCCGGCACGGGAACCGCCACCGGATCGTTCGCTGCGGCGGCGCAGCTGCCGGCACCGGTGCCCCCACCGGTACCGGGCACGCTCGTCTGGCACAACGCGGTCGGCTATGACACCGACCGCGACCTCGACACCGGCGCGTTGACCAGACCCGCAGGCTGGCTTGTCACACCCTGGTTCACGGTGCCCAGCACGGGGGGTAGCACGCTGGTGCTGCCGGTGCTGGGCGCGGCAGCGGGTCAGCGGCTGACCCTGGAGTACGCCACCACCACCGGGCCGGATCCAGCCGTGGCGGGCCGGATGCCGCTGCGGCTGGATCGCGCCGTACCCCGGACGGAGTGGAACGAGCTGCCGGTCGCGCTCGACCGGCTGGGCAAGACCCGACCGTCGAGCGTGCGGCTGGTGCTGTGGACCCAGACGGCGGGCGCCGACAGCTGGCTCGCGGTCGGCCAGCCGCGGCTGGCCGGGTGGCAGCCGCTGTCCACCCTCACCACCGGCCGGCCGGTGTACGTCGACCAGCTCACCGCAGCGCTGCTGCCGTGCCTGGACCAGGTCGGCGTCGAGCATGGCGTGGCCCGCGCACCGCAGGTGCTGGTCCTGTCCGACGAGGGATTCGGCCGGGGATTCCTTGATCTCGGCTTCGAGGTGTGGCGGGGTGGCACCCAGGTACCGGTGAGCCGGTCGGCCACCACGGTGCGGATACCGTCGCGGCTGGTGCCCAGCGGGCCGGCCGCCCTCCCCTGGGGACGGGTGGAGACGTTGATCTACGACTATCCGGTCGGCCTGGTCGACCTGCACATCAGCCAGGTGCAACGCGCAGGCTGGACGCGGCTACCGACACTGGCCGCCAAGAACTACCACGGCGACGCCGGACAGTAAGAACCCCGTGCAGGTCAGCCGCTAAGCCAGCCCTAGGCTGCCGCGGTGCCGAGCGCCACGATCCCCGCGGTCCGGGCTCGACCTTGGCTGGGGCCGTCGCTGGCAGCGCCCGGCGCATGCCGCCGGTTGTGTTACGCCACGGTCGCGCTGGGCCTGATCGCCGCGCTGGCCGCATTGGCGGTGCCCTTCGCTCCGGTCACCCAGGATCGGGTGACCATGACCTGGCCCACGGCTGGCGCGGATCCCGCCGTGACGGCTGCGGCGATCCCGCTGATGCCCTACCAGCCGGTGGAACTCACCGCGACGGTGCCGTGCGCAGGTGACGCGTCAGCGAGCGCGGTGTTGCTGTCCACCGTGCCGCTGCGGCCGGATCCCGCTGCGCCGCCCTTACCCGGGTTACGCGTGGAGCGCTTCGACGGCCACCTGATGGTGTCCAGCTACGGCAAGCAGGTCACCAGCATCACTCAGCCCGCAGGTCCGTGCACCCTGCAGGTCGGGTCTGATCCGGATCGAACCTGGGCCAGCGTCAACGGCCGGCCGGCCGGGGAGGTCACCGGCGACATCCGGCCGGTGGTGGCGGGAGCGTTCACCGAAGCACCCACCACCGCCGGGCTGCACCTGAGCCTGGTCCCCGACACCCGGTTCCAGACGTCGCCGACCCTGGTGAAGATCGTCCTGGTGACGCTCAGCGTGCTCGCCTTGCTAGCGGCGCTGCTCGCCGCCGCCCGGTTGGATGCGGGCGATGCCCACACCCGCCGGGTCCGCCTCCTGCCCTCGGGCTGGTGGCGACTCCACCCGGTCGACCTGGTGGTGTTACCCGGCCTCGGGATGTGGGCAGTGATTGGGCCGATCACCGTCGATGACGGCTACATCGCCGGGATCGTCCGCACCCGCACCACCAACGGCTACATCGGCAACCTCTACCGCTGGCTGAACGCCCCGGAGGCGCCCTTCGGCTGGTTTTACGAGCTGTACTCGCGGTGGGCGCAGCTCAGCGCTGCCCCGCTGTGGATGCGGATCCCCTCCACGGTGCTGGGCGTGATCTGCTGGTTGCTGCTCTCGCGCGCCTTGTTGCCCCGGCTCGGTGCTTTCGCGGCGCGCCCGTCGGCGGCCTGGGTGACCGCGGCCGCCTTCGCCGCCTGGTGGCTGCCGTTCAACCTGGGACTGCGGCCGGAACCGTGGATCGCGGTGGCCGGGCTGGCCACGCTGCTCGCGGTGGAGCGGGCGGCGGTCACCCGCAGGCTGCTGCCAGTGCTGCTGGGTCTGGTGGTGGCGGGGGCCGCAACGGCGGTGACGCCCACTGGGGTCATCGCGTTCATGCCGTTCCTGGCCGGGGTGGTGCCGCTGCTCCGCGCGTTGCGGCAACGCCCCGAGCTGCCCCGGTTCGCGCTGCTGGCGTTGCTGATCGCCGCTCCGAGTAGCGCGCTGCTGCTGGCCTATACAGATCAGACGCTAGCGTCGGTGTCAGAGGCGATCCGGATCCGGACGTTGATCGACGGGGTGGATCCCTGGTTCGCCGAACCGATGCGCTACGCGAACCTGCTCACGGTCGGTGAGGTCGACGGCGCGTTGCAGCGCCGGGTGCCGGTACTGCTCACCCTGCTCGGGCTCGGCGGAATCGCTTGGCTGCGGGGTCGGAACGCCGCCGGTCTAGCCAGCGGCCCGGTCACCCGGCTCATCGTGACGATGGCGCTGTCGCTGGCCGCGCTGACCTTCACCCCCACCAAGTGGACTTACCACTTCGGCGCGTTCGCCGGGGTGGGCAGCGCCGTCCTGATGATCGCCCTGCACGCCTGGTCCGGTCCAGCGCTCACCCGAGCTACGGGCCGGCCCTTGACGGCAACCGGCGTCACCGCCACAAGTACCGCGGTGCTGGCGCTGGTTGCCGGCCTCGCGCTGGCCGGCCGCAACCAGTGGCCCTACGTGTCCGACTACGGGATCACCTGGAGCACGCTCGCGCCGCAACTCGGAGGAATCTCCGCCGCCACCACCGTGCTGGTCGGGGGCCTGCTGCTGGCGGGCATCTCCGGCGGATCGGTGGCCTGGGCACGGGCCGGCGGACGGCCACTGCCGATCGCGCGATACGTGCCAGCCCCCGGCCTACTTGCGCTGATCCTGGTCGTCGCCACCGTCGGTCTGCAACTCGCCTCGGTCGCCCGGGCAGGCCTCCGGCAGCGCAACAGCTACAGCCTGGCAGCAGACAGCATCACCACGTTGACCCGCTCCAGCTGCGGGCTGGCCGATCACCTGCGGGTGGAGACCAACCCCCAAGCCGGGCTACTAACCCCATCCGGAGGCGGCGACCTGAACCTTCCTGCCGAAGCCACCTCCGTGGAGATGGCTGGGATGGCGTTGCCGGGATGGCGCGCCACCGGCCCCGGTCCGCTGGTCCGTGGCCACACGCCCTGGTACCGGCTCGATCACCGCGACGGGCCGGTCGTGATCACCGTCAGTGGCCAGTTCAGCCCGGGTACCAGCCTGGTGGCGCAGTTCGCTCGTTCCGGCGGCGCGCTACCTACGGCACAGCCCACCGTGCTGGAAAGCATTCCGCTAGCCGATCAACGCGGGGCACCCGCTGCCAGAGATATCCGGATCGCGGTGCCGGAGGCCCAGTCAGCCGATGTGGTGCGGCTGTCGGTCACTGCCTACCAGGCGCCTGGCATGATCCCGCTGGCCTTCTCCGCGCCACGGGTCCCGCGGACCGTACCGATGCGGGCGCTACTGCCACCCGGAACCGAGGCCGTCGTCGACTGGCCGGTGGCGTTCCTGTATCCGTGCCTGCAGATCGCCGGGACTCCGCAAGGCACCGCCACGCTGCCCCGCTGGCGGGTCAGCACCCCCACCGTCGATGACGCCGGTGACATCGCCATCGCGCCGCAGCTCGGAGGGTCGTTCGTCACCGCACGCGCGCTGGTCCGGGTCGATCGGTTGCCCGTGTACCTCGGCGGCGACGCGATGCGTGATATCGCCACCCTCTACCGCTGGCGACCAGTGACTGCCTTCAGCAACCCGCGAATCTCGCGGATCAGCGAAGTCAGCTGGGGTTGGCAGTACCGCGGGCATCTCCACGCACCGGGTTCTGTATCAGGGTCTTGACTACAGCTACGTAGTACCCGCACATGTTGCGTAGGGCTACGGATTGCAACGCCGTGAGCGGATCGGCACTGTAGGCGACGGCCGTGCCGGTGCTGCCCACCGGTGCCCTGCCGTACACGCTTCTTGGGGGGATCTACATGTTCACTGGGATGAGCGACGCCGACATCAGCGTCCAGTACGTAGAGTTGCTGCCCGCACGCACCGTGCTATCGGTGCAGCACACCGGCATCGGTGATGTCCTCGGCGGCAACAACAACGGTGCTGACGGAAACCAGGGGGGTGCCGGTAAGGCTCCTGGCCTCAAGCTGTTCGACTGGCTCACCCATCCCGGCACCGCCCAGCCGGGCACCGCCGCAGCCGGCGCAGGTACCGCCGGGGCCGGTAGCGCAGACTGACCATCCGGGGGCGCGGGTCTTGCTACCTTGGAATGTCGGAAGCTGTCCGCTGGTTACCTAGTGGCAGCCCAGTGGCAGCACTGACGTTCGCCGTACCCGTCGCAGAAGGTGGATGCATCGCGTGTCGGTCGTGCCCAACAACTCTGACGTGGCGCATCCGGATGTCATGGTGGAGCAGGACTACCTGAGCCTGCTCTACCGCCACCTCGACGAACGCCGCCGGTACACCGCTGCCCGGCTGGCTGAGGTGCTGAGGGCTCCCACCACCGGCACTCCCCAGGCGCTCACCGAGCGCGACGCCGCCGCAGCGATGTACTCCCAACAGCTGGCCAACCTCGACGGCGTCGAGCAAGGCCTGTGTTTCGGGCGCCTGGATCTGGCCTCAGATGCGGACGGGGACGGAGACGGGGATGGGCGGCGCTACGTCGGGCGGCTGGGCCTGCTCGACGAGCAGCGCGACTACCAACCGCTGCTGATTGACTGGCGGGCGCCTGCGGCGCGCCCGTTCTACACCGCGACCGCGGCCCGACCGGAGGGCGTGCGCCGCCGCCGGCACATCCGGACGCGCAGCCGTACCGTGCTCGGCGTCGAGGACGAGGTGCTCGATCTTTCCGGCTCCTCCGCTGCCGAGGCATCATCCGCGACCAGCCTGACCAGCGAGGCGGCGTTGATGGCCGCGCTGGCGGAGACCCGGACCGGCCGGATGTCCGACATCGTCGCGACCATCCAGGCCGAGCAGGATCGGATCATCCGCGCCAAGCCGCAGGGCGTGCTGGTGGTGCAGGGCGGCCCGGGCACCGGCAAGACCGCCGTCGCGCTGCACCGGGCGGCCTACCTGCTCTACACCCACCGCCGCCAACTCGCCAAGCGCGGCGTGCTGGTCGTCGGGCCGAACTCGACGTTCCTGCGCTACATCGAGCACGTGCTGCCCTCTCTCGGGGAGACCAGCGTGCTGCTGTGCACGGTGGCGCAGCTGCACCCGGGGCTGCACGCCCGCGGCCTCGAGTCCGACGAGACCGCGGCAATCAAGGGTCGTCCGGAGATGGCCAAGGTGGTCACCGCGGCAGTCCGGGACCGCCAGCGGGTACCTAACGAGCCCGTCGACCTCACCGTTGATGGACACCGGATCCGGCTGGACCGCGCGGTGTGCCTGCCGGCGCGTACCCGGGCGCGGCGTTCCCGGCGGCCGCACAACGAGGCGAAGCGGACTTTCCAGCGCGAAGTGGTGGCGGCACTGGCCGAGCAGGTCGCCAACGGGCTGGGTGCTGGCCTGCTGGACCGAGGGGACCTGGCGGACATCCGCGCCGAGCTGCGCGCCAGCCCGGAGCTGACCGCCGCGCTGGAGTCGCTGTGGCCGACGTTATCGCCCGAACAGCTCCTAGCTGACCTCTACGCCGACCCGCGCCTGCTGGCCAGCGCCACCCACCGGATCCTGGATGGGGCGGAGCTGCTGGCCCGGCCGGCGCCGGATCCGGCCGCCGACCCGGACACCGTGTGGACGCCGGCCGACGTACCGTTGCTGGACGAGGCCGCCGAGCTGCTGGGCTCCGACGGCAGCGCCGAGGCGGCCCGCGAGGCGGCGGCCTTGCGCGCGGAGCTGCAATACGCCCAAGGGGTGCTGGACATCCTGGACCTGGACGGGGATCTCGATCCCGAGCTGCTGCGCGCCACGGATCTCATCGACGCCGACCGGCTAGCCGACCGGCAGCGCGCGCGCAGCTACGACAGCACCGCCGAGCGCGCCGCGGCGGACCGGACCTGGACCTACGGTCACATCATCATCGACGAGGCGCAGGAGCTGTCGCCGATGGCGTGGCGGGTGCTCATGCGCCGCTGCCCCAGCCGCTCGATGACCGTGGTCGGGGATCTGGCGCAGACCGGTAACCGGGCCGGCGCCGCGTCGTGGGCCGACGTGCTCGGGCCGTACGTCGCGGGGCGGTGGCGGCTGGAACAGTTGACCATCAACTACCGGAATCCCGCCGAGATCGCGCAGCTGGCGGACCGGGTGCTCGCCGAGATCAACGTCGACATCGCACCGCCCCAGTCGGTGCGTCACACCGGCGTGGCTCCGCGCTATGTCGCGACCCGCACGCTGGCCGACACCCTCCCGGGGGTGGTCTCGGAGGAGACCGCGGCGGTGGGCAATGGCCGGGTGGCCGTGCTGGGATCCGCCGCGCAGCTGGCCGAGCTGCGCGCGCTGGTCCCCGCGGCGAGTAACGCTGATCTCGACGCACAGGTCACCGTGCTTACCGTCGGTCAGGCCAAGGGCCTGGAGTTCGACGCGGTGGTGCTGGTGGATCCCGCGGCGATCGTGTCCGAGTCCCCGCGCGGCCTCAACGACCTCTACGTCGGCCTCACCCGCACCACCCACCGCCTCACCATCGTGCATTCCGGCGAGCTTCCCCGCAGTCTGGATGCAGACTGCGGTTAATCGGGACTCAAAAACCGCAGTCTGCATCCAGACCGCGGATCGGCGCCTCCTCCTCCGACGTGGGGTCAGTGCGATGCGATACTGCGCGGTCTGGATCACTGCGAGGGGACGTGCGGGGTGCCTGCTGAATCCAGCGCGGTACACCGGCCGGTCGGAATTCCGCTCGCCCTACTAACGGGGCTGGTGGGTGTGCTGGTTGCGGTGCTGTTGGTCTTCGCGCCGGTGAGAAGCGAGCAGGCCACGGTCACGTGGCCAGCGCCGGGGCATCCGGTGACCTCGAGTATGGCGGTGTTCGCGCCATACCGGCCCGCCGAGTTGACCGTCACGGTGCCGTGCTCGGCGCTGCGTGCCGCGGCCGCGCGCGACGGGCCCGTCACCGTGCTGGCGACCGGCCCACCCGGTGACGGGCTGGTGCTGGGCACCGAAGCCGGCGCAGCCCAGCTGATGCTGGGACCCCGGGTGGTGCGCAGGGCTCCGGTAACCGCTACCGCCACGGACTGCGGTACGCGGCTGCATGCCGGTCCGCACGGCACGCTGATCACCGTCGGGGCGAGCCGGTGGCAGCTGCCCGGCCAGCCGGTGCCGCAGGTGTTCGCGTTTCGCACCGACCTGGCGCCGGCGCAGGCGGCCGGGATGACCGTCACCGCCCGCACCGCCAGCCCGTTCGCCACCAGCCCCACGCCGCTCAAGCTGGCTCTCATCGCGCTGTCCCTTCTCCTCACGCCGTCCCTTCTCCTCGCGTGTCGCGCGCTCATGCCCGGTGTGTCGGGGTTTCATGCCCGCCTGGTGTGGCGCAACACGATGTGGGTCGATGCCGGCGTGCTCGCGGTGCTACTGACGTGGGCAATCATCGGCCCGCTGACCGACGACGACGGCTTCGCGACCACGATCGCCCGCAACGCCGCGCTGACCGGCAATGTCGGTAACTACTACCGCTGGTGGAACGCCTCTGAGACACCGTTCGCGCTGACCGAGCAGCTGCTGGCGCCGCTCACGCAGGTCAGCCTGGCACCGCTGTGGCTGCGGTTGCCGAGCACCGTGTTGGGGATCGCCACCTGGTTCGTGGTCAGCCGCGGGGTGCTCGGCGCGGCGATTACGGCGCCGTCTACGAGAGCGGGCACGGTTCGGATCCGGCTGCTGGCCGCGGTGTGCCTGCTTGCCGCGTGGCTGCCGTACAACCTCGGGGTGCGCCCCGAGCCGTACGTAGCGTTCGGGGTCACGACGGTGCTGGCACTGCTCTACCGCGCCCGGGGGCTGGCCTCACTGGGTTGGGCAGCGCTGGTGGCCGGGCTGACCATTCCGGTCAGTCCCGGCAGCCTGCTGGTCGCCGCCCCGATCTTGGTGTTCGCGCCGCGCATCGTCGCCATCGTCCGCACGTCGGCGTCCGGGCGGATGGAGGTACTGGCTCGGGGGTTGCTGCTGTGCTGTATTGGCGCGGTCAGCCTCACGGTGATTTTCGCCGACCAGACCTGGGACGGGTTGGTGACCGCCACCCGCTGGCACAACTTCTTCGGCCCGTCGCTGCCGTGGTACCGCGAGCCGGACCGGTACTGGGCCCTGCTCGCCAGCGATCACGGCGGCAGCGCCACCAAACGGATCCCCGTGCTGCTCACCCTGGCCCTGCTGCCCGTAATAACTGCGCTGCTGGTCACCCGCCGGGACGAACTCGGCGGTGCTGAACGCGGCGGCGCCGAACTGGCCGGGGCCGAACTGGACGAGGCCGACCGCGCGGCCGGGCGGCTCGCCGGGGTGGTGGTCGCCGCGCTGGTCCTGCTGTGCCTGACACCGTCCAAGTGGTCGCATCACTTCGGTGCGCTGGCCGGGTTGTTCGCGTGTTTCCTCACGTTGACGGTGGTGGTGTTGCTGCGACGGGGCCGCAGGTGGGCCGCGGAGCCGGTAACGGCGGCAATCGGTCTGGGCGGCGCGGTGTTGGTGGCCGCGGCGGCTGCGTCGGCCTTCACCGGCCCGAACGCCTGGTGGCAGCCGACCGTCTACGACGTACCGTGGGCCAACGGCCCGGTGCGCCCACTGGATTCCCTCCTGCTTTGGATCGGGGCCGCTGCGTTGATCGCGCTGGTCGGCAGGCGACTGCTCGCCGTACCCGCGCTGCTTGCGGTGACAGCGGCGGGTACCGCGGTGGCCGTGCTGCTCGGCTCGTTCATGGCCGCGCCGGTGCGGCGCCCGGCCGGTTCCCTGGCGCTGGTAAACATGCGTCAACTGGGTGGCAAGCCCACCTGCGGCCTGGCTGACGACATCGAGGTGCTGCCGGACGGCGCCGTGCTGGCCCCCGCCGACGCGTCCGGCTATCTGGACGGGTTCACCCCAAGCGGCGGGTTCGATCCAGGCGCACCGCCACCGGATGCGCCGGGTACCGGCACCTCCGCGCAGCTGTGGGGCAGCCTGGCCGGCGGGCCCCGCGGCACCGGCATCTTGATCAGCCCGTGGTTCACCCTGCCCGGCCTCCGCCCGGCCAGCGGGGTGGCGGTGTCGGTGTCCGGGCGCACCGACCGGGGCAACCACCTGGCCCTGGAGTTCGGGCGCGCGGTAGGCACTCAAGTGGTCCTGCTGGGTCAGCGGACCCCGTTCGATCTGGTCAGACTCAACCAGGATCACCTGGACGGGCCGCCGGAGTACCGGCCGTGGCGCTCCATCGGCGTGGACGCCGCCCAGGTACCGGCTGGCGCGAACCGGGTCCGGATCCGCGCGGTTGACGCCACCACCGACCGGGACGGTTGGCTGGCCGTCACCGGGCCGCGGCTGCGGTCGGTGATCGGGCTGACCCAGTTCCTGGCCTCGCACGGGCCGGTGCTGGTCAGCTGGCCGCAAGCGTTCTTGTTCCCGTGCGTGCACAACATCGTCACGGTGGCCGACGGGCTGGCCAGCACCCCGCACGCGGTGATCGAAGCACCGCGCCAGTTCGGCCGGCTGTCCGCGATCACCACAGATCCCGGTCAGGGCGGCGTCTTCGCGGCCCTGCGCCCCTACGGCGAGCTCCGCGACGTCCCCACCCGCCTGGCCGGCCACCCCAACATCGACTGGGGCACCCTTCAGCTCTCCACCGCCCGCGACGCCTACCGAGCCGAGCACCACTCACCCCGATGAGCCCCTAACCCCGACATGGAGACATATTGGGTTCCAGGCGAGTCGCGCACCCCGATATGTCTCCATGTCGGGGGCGAGGTAGCCTGCGGCCGCGATGAGTGCAGAGGTTACGTTGCGGGCCCTGAGCGGGTGGGGGCGAACGGCGCCGACCAGCGCCCGAGTGCTGGCCAACCCGACCGTGGAGGACATCCAACGCGCAGTGCGCGACGCCGGGGAGCGCGGCGTGATCGCCCGCGGGTTGGGCCGCTCCTACGGCGACCCGGCGCAGAACGCGGGCGGGCTGGTCATCGACATGACTGGGCTCAACCGGATCCACAGCATCGATGCCACCAGCGGCCTGGCCACCGTGGACGCCGGGGTCAGCCTGGACGCGCTGATGCGCGCCGCGCTGCCGCTGGGCCTGTGGGTGCCGGTGTTGCCGGGCACCCGGCAGGTCACCGTCGGCGGTGCGATCGCGGCTGACATCCACGGCAAGAACCACCACAGCGCCGGAAGCTTCGGCAACCACGTCCGCGCCCTGGACCTGGTCACCGGTGACGGGTCGATCACCACCCTGAGGCCGGATGACGAGCTGTTCTGGGCCACCGTCGGCGGCATGGGTCTGACCGGGATCATCCTGCGCGCCACCATTGCCCTTACCCCCGTCGAGTCGGCGTACTTCGTGGTCGACACCGACCGCACCGCCGACCTCGACGAGCTGATGGCGCTGCTTACTGACGGCTCCGACGACAACTACGACTACTCCGCCGCCTGGTTCGACGCGATGGCCACCGGCGCGAAGCTGGGCCGCGCGGTGCTCACTCGCGGCTCGCTGGCCCGGCGCGATCAGCTACCTCCCAAGCTGCGCCGCGACCCGCTGGCCTTCGACGCGCCGCAACTGTTCACCGCGCCGAAGGCGCTGCCCAACGGGCTGGCTAACAAGGCCACCTTCAAGGCGCTGTCCGAGGCGTGGTACCGCAAGGCACCCAAATGCCGCCGCGGCGAGATCCAGAACCTGACCAGCTTCTACCACCCGCTGGACATGATCGGCGAGTGGAACCGGGCCTACGGCCCGCGCGGGTTCTTGCAGTACCAGTTCGTGGTGCCCTTCGGCGCCGAGGACACCTTCCGTCGCATCCTGGAGCAGATCGCCCGCTCGGGCCACGTGTCGTTCCTCAACGTGCTCAAGCGCTTCGGTGAGGCCAGCCCGGCGCCGCTGTCGTTCCCCCACCCCGGCTGGACGATCACCGTGGACTTCCCGATCCGCCGCGGCCTCGCCGAGTTCTGCGACCGGCTTGACATGCAGGTCCTCGACGCCGGCGGCCGGCTGTACCTGGCCAAGGAATCCCGCACCTCCGCGGCCGCGCTGCACCGCATGTACCCGCGGATCGACGAGTGGCGCAAGGTGCGCGCCGCCGCCGACCCGGCGGGTGTTTTCGCTTCCGACCTGTCCAGGAGGCTCGAGCTGTGATCGACGCTGTCGGCAACCCCCAATCCCTGCTGCTTCTGGGTGGCACCTCCGAGATCGCGCTGGCCACCGCGGCGCGCTACGCCGCCCGCCGCCCGCTGCGCGTGGTGCTGGCCGCCCGGCCGTCGCCGCGCCTGGAAAAAGCCGCCGAGCGGCTGGACCGCCTCGGCGCCACAGTCACCACGGTGCCCTTCGACGCCGCGGATACCGCCACGCACCCGGCAACCATCGATAAATCCTTCGCCGACGGCGACATCGACCTCACCCTGGTGGCCTTCGGGTTGCTCGGCGACCAGGAGAAGGCGTGGACCGACCACGCTACCGCGGTCGAGCTCGCGCAGGTCAACTACGTGGGCGCAGTCTCTGTGGGGGTACTGCTCGCGCAGGAACTACAACGGCAGGGGCACGGCACGCTGGTCGCGCTGTCTTCAGTGGCCGCCGAGCGGCCCCGGCGCTCCAACTTCTGCTACGGCTCCACCAAGGCGGGTATGGACGCCTTCTACACCGGGCTCACCGAGGCGCTGCTCCCCGCCGGGGTCAAGGTCTGCGTGATCCGGCCCGGCTTCGTGCACACCAAGATGACCGCAGGTCTGAAACCCGCCCCGCTGTCGGTGACCCCCGAGCAGGTCGCCGAGGTCATCATGGACGCGGTCGCGCAGGGCAGCGAACAAGCCTGGGCCCCGGGCCCGCTGCGCTACATCATGTCCGCGCTGCGCCACATCCCACGGCCGATCTTCCGCCGCCTGCCCATCTGACGGCCGTCGTACTCCATGGCCCGCTTCAGTGCCGGGTAGGCCATGTCAAGGCGCGCGACGAACTCGCTGAGATCGTCGTACACCTGGTACTGCAGCTCGGGACGACGCATGCCCCGCAGCACCAGGGCCAGCCGGAACGGGTCTCCATCGGGGACTCAGCTCGCGGATCAGACAGGTGGATCACGTCCAGTACACGATTCCGCAACCCGGCGATATACACGCCACGGAATGCTGGACCAGTACACCGCGGGCCGCGGATACCGAGCACGCGTCGCCGTTAACGGCGAGGCGAAGGCGATAACAGTCCCGTAACAAATGGCTGTTTTAGGTGCTGCTACCGCTGAGCGGGGTAGCCGTACTGGTCGGCGCAGTGAACACGCCCGCGCCGGAACGGACGATAAGGGAGTCGCCTTGAATACGAAACGACGCACGACACGGATGGGTCTAGTCGCGATAGCTGCCTCTTCAGCGCTGGTTCTCGGCGCCTGCGGTGGAGGCGGAGGTACCACCGGAAACAACCATCAGGGCCCAGCTGCCCAGAGCGGCGCGAACAACTCCGCGCCTGCCAATGCCGCCGGGAGTAGCTGCGTAAACGCTAGCCAGGTCCTCAGCAACCCGCAGTCCTACGCCGGTAAAGAAGTGACGGTTACCGGGACGATCGCCCAGATGGTCGACCAGCACGCCTTCACCGTCGCCATCAACACCAGCAACAACAACGGCGGCATCCTCGGCAACAACAACAGCAACAACAATGGTGCGAACAACAACGGCGCCAACAACAACGGCAATGGCGCCAACAACAACGCGCAGATGCTGCTTGCGGTGGACAAGAACAACACGCCGCTCACCCAGGGTGCCCCGGTTGAGATCACCGGAGTCCTGCAGCCGGCGTTCAACCCCAACCAGGCTCAGACGTTCACCGGGGCGAACCTCGACCAGGCAGCGCTGACCGCCTACAACGGCAAGCCCTACGTGGAGGCCGCCTTCGCCGGGCCGATCAGCGCAAACCTGACCAACAACAACCAAGGTGGCGGCATTCTCAACGGTGGCAACAGCAACTGCGCCGCGGCCAGCCAAGTCCTGAACAACCCGCAGGCCTACGCCGGTCAGCAGATCACGGTGACCGGGACGGTCGGCCAGGCCATCGGCCAGCACGCCTTCACTATCACCGCCAATAACAACAACGGTGGCGGCATCCTCGGCAACGGCAACAATAACGGTGCTAACAACAACGGTGCCAACAACAACGGCAACAATGCGCAGACCCTGCTTGCCGTCGCCAAGGAAACCACCGGCATGCCCACTCCGGGCTCACCAGTGCAGATCGTTGGTACGTTGCAGCCGACCTTCGACATGAATCAGGCTGTCGCGTTCGCCGGGGGCAACCTCGACCAGGCAGCCCTGACGGCCTACAACGGCAAGCCCTACGTCCAGGCCGTGTTTGCCGGACCCGTCAGCGCCAACCTGGCCAACAACGGCCAGGGCGGCAGCTAGCGGCTACTGCGCCGGGAGGATCTGGCGGATCAGCCGGACCACCAGGAGTTCAAGCAGATAGGCCAGGCTGGCAGCGAGCACGTCGACAAGCAGCTCTTCCACGGCCGCCAGGTTACGAACCGGCGATGGCGAGGAGGGGATGTTCAGCTGGCGGCTCGGCGACCTCAGGGTGAACGTCAGTTGATGGCAACCCGGGCAGCGCCGCCCGAGACAGCACCGGTAGCAACGCGGTATAGCGGTGGCACCGGCGGTGGCGCTGCCGCGATAGCCCAGCCACCGGGCCCAGCAGTACAGCCGAACAACTGGCTCAAGCCGGGTGTCTGGACGATCCCGGCGAGCACACCGGCGGAGCCGGCGCTGCTGGCCAGCACGGCCGGGCTGGTGCCGCCGATAGCCACGGTCTGGCCCAGCTGGGCCCCGACCAGCGCGACGGTGCGGGCTCGCTTGGCGCGGCCGGTCAGGCGGCCTACGAGCCGGCCGGCGCTGGTCCCGGTCGCCGTGGTGGCCGCACGGGTGGTGATATCTGGGCCGGGGTGGCGCGGTGACCCAGCGCGCGCCACGCGGGCCGCCTTCGGGGTGGCGGTCAGGGCCAGCGCGGCCGCTCGCCGCGGGTTGCCGGTGACGGGTAACGCCATCCCCGCCGCACCCAACCCGAGCAGGGCGGCCCGCTCGGCATAGGACTCCACCGGCCCCGGCGGCAACGGGCGGGGCCGTTCCACCACGACGGGCTCGGCCGCCGCGTGCTGCGGGTCGCCCAGCAGCTCGATTTCCCGGTCCTGCTATCCGGCGGCGACCGCGCGGGTCTCGCGCAGCGCGCTGATCCGCTGGGCGGCGTCCACACTCAGGCCCAGCCAGCCACCCGCCAGGCTCTGCCGGCCGCGTTGAGCACCGCCATCCCGACATCGGTGGACGCGCCCGAACACCGCTTCCAGCGTTCCGCGCACCCTGGGCTGTGCCTCCGCTGCGGTGACCAGCGCCGCCACCTCCGCCGGCAGCGGCGTGAACCGCACCACCGCTCCCGTCCCGGCCAGCACCACCCCGAGCACATTGACCCCCAACCCACCCATTTCTCGAACTCAGCGGGCTCGGCGGCGTTAGCGGAGTGTGGATAACCCTGCTCAGCCGACTGCGTGCTGGATTCGACGCGGTCGACGA
Source organism: Pseudonocardiaceae bacterium (assembly GCA_035640615.1). Classification (GTDB taxonomy): domain Bacteria; phylum Actinomycetota; class Actinomycetes; order Mycobacteriales; family Pseudonocardiaceae. The sequence goes on along the minus strand of DASQVU010000010.1, from coordinate 56 downwards.
CGGCGAGCAGGTCGGGGAGGCTAGGAGGGTTGATGGGTCCAGGGCGATGATGCGTT
>DASQVU010000009.1:0-5403 GCA_035640615.1 Pseudonocardiaceae bacterium | reverse complement strand
GCAGGGCAGCTCCTGACCGCGTGGCTGAGCGACCTTGGCCTCGGAAGCAGCTGTGCCAGCTCTGGCGGCCATCGCGCCCCTTTCGCTCCGCGCACCCTGGTCGCATTCTCCGCCGCCTGGTCGCCGAGTTCGACTCCATGGTTATCCGGCTGACCTCAGACAGCCGTACTGTCGAACTCGGCGACAAGGCGGCTGTCCGCAGCGTCGGGGGAGGCAGCAGATGGTTGATGTGGTGATCTGTGAGCCGGTCCGTACCCCGGTCGGCCGGTTCGGCGGAGTCTTCGCCGGGCTCAGCGCCGCTGATCTCGCTACCTCGGCACTGACGTCGCTGCTAACCCGGACAGGCCTGGGGGAAGGGGATGTCGACGATGTGGTGCTCGGCCACTGCTACCCCAACGGTGAGGCCCCCGCGATCGGTCGGGTGGCAGCGCTGGACGCCGGGCTCGGCACGTCAGTGCCCGGCATCCAGATCGACCGCCGCTGCGGCTCGGGACTACAGGCGGTGCTCTACGCCGCGATGCAGGTTGGCACCGGCGCCGCGCGGCTCGCAGTGGCGGGCGGCGTGGAGTCGATGAGCCAGGCTGAACATTACGCACTCGGCCTGCGCGACGGAGTCCGCGGCGATGCCCAGCTGGTGGACCGACTCGCCCGGGCTCGGGTCACCGCGGGCGGGCGGTCGCATCCGGTGGCCGGCGGCATGCTGGAGACCGCCGAGAATCTGCGGGCCCAGTACGGGATCAGCCGCGAGGAGCAAGACCGGTTCGCGCTGCGCTCCCAGCAGGCCACCGCGGACGCGATCGCGAAAGGGCACTTCGACGACGAGATCGTCGGCGTCGAGGTACCCAGGCGCCGCGGGGCACCGCCAACGTTGGTCGTGGTGGACGAGCACCCGCGTCCCGACACCACGCTCGACACATTGGCCAAGCTACGGCCGATCCGAGCCGGTATCGATCCTGATTCGACGGTGACCGCAGGCAACGCGAGTGGCCAGAATGATGGCGCGGCGATGTGCGTGGTGACCACCCAGGAGGTGGCTGAACGGCATGGCCTGCGTCAGATGCTGCGGTTGCGGTCGTGGGCCCTTGCCGGCGTGGGTCCAGAGGTGATGGGCATCGCTCCAGTGCCGGCTACCGCGGCTGCGCTCGAGCGCGCGGGCCTCACCCTGGCCGAGATCGACCTGATCGAACTCAACGAGGCGTTCGCCGTGCAGGTCCTCGCCTGCCTGCGAGAATGGCAGCTCGGCGAGCGCGACTACGACCGGCTCAACGTCAACGGTTCCGGCATCTCGCTCGGGCACCCGGTCGGCGCCACCGGCGCGCGGATCCTGGCCACCCTGGCGTACGAGATGCATCGGCGTGGCAGCCGGTATGGGTTGGAGACGATGTGCATCGGTGGGGGTCAAGGCCTCGCCGCAGTCTTCGAGTCGGTCTGATCGCCGATCGACTACTCGGGTCCTGGTGGTGCCGCAACATCAGATGCGCTGATGGCCAAGGGAATCGGTGGTTGTAGCGGGTGGTGGCACGCGGCCTGGTGACCCTGCGCGCTGAACGGCACCAGCGGCGGTTCCTCCGCGGCACACACATCGGTGGCCCGTGGGCAGCGAGTACGGAACCGGCAACCGGACGGTGGGTGCATCGCGGACGGCAGTTCGCCGCGCACTCCAGCGTTGTCCTTAGCTTGTTCATGCGCCGGATCGGCGAGCGGGATCGCGTCGATCAAGCCTCGCGTGTAGGGGTGCGCCGGGGACCGGTACACCTGCTCGCCGGGGCCGATCTCGACGAGCTTGCCGAGATACATCACACCGATCGTGGTGGACAGATAGCGCACCACCGACAGATCGTGCGAGACGAAAACGTAAGTCAGCCGGTATTCGCGCTGCAGGTCGCGCATCAGGTTGAGGATTTGCGCCTGCACAGATACGTCTAGTGCGGACACCGGTTCGTCGGCCACGATCAGTTTGGGACGCAGCGCGAGTGCACGCGCCAGGCCGATGCGCTGGCGCTGCCCACCAGAGAACTCGTGTGGGTATTTCTGCAGCGCTGTGCGGGGCAGTCCGACCTCATCGAGCACGTTGGCGATGGCTTTTTCCCGGTCAACGGCCGATCCGCGATGCTGGATTACCAGTGGTTCGCGCAGGATCGAGCCGACTCGCATGCGTGGATCCAGTGATGCGTAAGGATCCTGGAAGATCAGCTGAAAGTCTTGGCGATATTTGCGCAGCTGCCGGTTGGACTTGCCGCTGATCTCGACTCCGTCGAAGAGGACCGACCCGGACGTCGGCGTATCCGCGGCGACGAGCAGCCTGCTGACGGTGCTCTTGCCGCAGCCTGATTCGCCGACGAGACCGAAGGTCTCTTCGGCGCGAACGGTGAACGATACGTCCGCCACCGCATTGATCGCGCCGATCTGCCGTTGCAGCACACCATTCGAGGTGACCGGGAAATCCCGTACCAGATTGCGGACCTCCAGCAGGGGCCTGGCTTGCTCAGCGACCGCCAGCGCGGTGAGTGGATTCGGTGTCGCCTGCTGCTTCCCGCCGAGCGGGTGGAAGCAGGCGAACGAGTGGCTGGCCTCGGTGAGTTGCGGTTCCTGTGCCCGGCATTCTTCGGTGGCATAAGCGCACCGGGCGGCGAACCGGCAGCCGTGGGGAGGGTTCGACAGGTCCGGAGGCAGACCGGGAATGGCATAAAGCCGGCGGTTGGATTCGACGTTTTCCGGCAGCGCCCGGAAAAGCGCTTCAGTGTAGGGGTGTCGCGGGTTGGCGAACAGCTCGCGCGTCGAGCTGGTCTCCACGATCTTCCCGGCGTACATCACCGCAACTCGATCGGTGTGTCCGGCGATAACGCCGAGGTCGTGCGTCACCAGGATCACCGCCATACCAAGGCGAGCGCGCAGATCGTCGATGAGGTCGAGTATCTGCTTCTGGATCGTCGCATCGAGCGCCGTGGTCGGTTCGTCGGCAATCAGTAGCTCCGGCTCGCACGCGAGTGCCATCGCGATGACCACGCGCTGGCGCATGCCACCCGAGAGCAGGTGAGGGTAGGAGTCGAGCCGTTCGGTGGCCCGCGGCAGCCCGACAAGGTCGAGGACCTGCGCAGCGCGCTGGCGCGCTTGTGCCCGGGTCACGTCCCGGTGCAGCAGAACGGTTTCCGATACCTGGTCGCCGATGGTCATACACGGGTTCAGCGACGTCATAGGATCCTGGAAGATCATGCCGACCCGGTCGCCGCGGACACTGCGCATTTCGGCCTCGTCGAGCGTGGCGAGGTCCACCCCGCCCAGCGTCATCGAGCCCCGCACAACGCGCCCGCCAGGCGGTAACAGCCGTATGATCGACAACGCGGTCATCGTCTTACCACAGCCGGACTCGCCGACAATGCCGAGGCTCTCGCCTGTGCCGACGGTCAGGCTGACACCGCTTACCGGGTGCACCGTGTCTTTACTTAACGCGATATCGGTGTGCAGATCGTCAACGGTCACCACAGGATTCACCGCATCTACCTCTTCTGCAACCGAACGTCGAACGAATCCCGTAATGCATCACCGAGAAAATTGAATGCAATCACCACGAGTACGATGGCCAGGCCCGGCGGGTAGATCAACCACCAATAGCCGGCGTAGGTGTAGCTGATGCCGCTAGAAAGCATATCTCCCCAGTTCGCCGCGGGCGGCGGTATCCCGAGACCGAGAAAGCTCAGCGCTGCCACGATCAAAATCGCGTCGGCTACCTGGAAAGTCGCATTCACTACTACGGTGCCGATGGCGTTCGGTGCGATGTGCCGCAGCACCGCGCGCCATGGGCCACCACCCATCAGCCGCGCGGACGTCACGAAGTCCCTGGTACGCAAGCTCAGTGCCTCGCCACGTACCAGTCGAGCCGGACCCAGCCACGAAACCAGCGCAATGACCAAGATCAGCAACCCGGCAGTGGGTCGCGCGATCGAGGCGAGGAACAGCAACAGGAACAGCGCGGGCACCGCGAGCAGTGCATCGACGACGCGCATCATCGCGGAATCAATGAAGCCACCTGCGTAGCCGGCAATCGCGCCCCACAGCGTGCCGAAAACGGTGGCCAGCAAGGCAGCAGCGATGCCTACTTCAAGAGAGGTCTGGCCGCCGACCATCAACCTGCCGAGCTGGTCGTAGCCCACCTCATTGGTACCCAACGGATGCGCAGTCGATGGTGGCAGCGCGGCTTGGGATAGCTCGACGTGTACCTGGTCGGTGTGGTATACGAGCGGGCCGATATAGCAAAATAGAATGAATGCTACGATGATACCGAGACCCACCACGGCGAGTCTATTTTCCACGACAGTGGACAAAGTTCGGGCAAACGTGCCGCGAGTTTTCGGCAAGGGGGCAAGGCTCGCGTCCTCGGCCGGTACGGCGGTCATGCAAACCTCACTCGGGGGTCGAGGACCGCATAGGCAAGATCGGCTAGCAGCGAGCCGATCACCGTGACGACACCGATGAGCACGGTAATCCCGAGCATGATCGGGTAATCTTGGGTTTGTGCGGCGGTCCAGAACAGCTGGCCCATGCCGGGGAAGTTGAACACTGCCTCGGTGATCAGCGCGCCGGAGAAGATTGTCGGCAGCGACAGCCCGAGCAGGGTGGCAACCGGGATCAGCGAATTGCGTAGGACATGACGGACCAACACGATCCGTTCACTCGCACCTTTCGCACGCGCGGTGCGTACGTAATCCTCGGCCAGGTTCTCGATCACTGACGAGCGCATGTATCGGGAGAACTGCGCAATCGTCAGCAATGCCAGCGTCAACACCGGCAGCAGCAGCCCTGCCGGTTGCGACAGGATCACACCCAGCGAAGAGCTCTGCGGCGCTTCCGCGGGCAGGATCGGCAGGTAGACCGAGAATACCACGATGAGCACAACGCCCAAGAAAAACGGCGGGGTTGCATAGAAAACGAACGCCCAGGAGGTGATTGCGTAATCCACGAGACGGTTGCGCCGCACCGCCTGCAACATGCCGAGTGGGAGCGCCACTGTGAGGGCAAAAATCGTGGACATGCCCGTCAGAACCAGAGTTTTGGGCAGCCGTTCACCAATCAGCGAAATGACCGACTGGTTGAATTTCGGTGAGAAACCGAGGTTGCCGGTGGCCAGTTGGGTGAGCCAGGACCGATACTGGACCGGCACGGGGCGGTCGTAGCCCATCTGATGATTAAAGTTCGCGATTGCGGCTGGCGTAGCCCGTGGTCCGAGTTGCGCACGGGCCGGTCCGCCGGGGAGCAAGTGGAGCAGGATAAACACGATCACCGTGACGAGCAGCACCACGACCAGGGACTGCAGTAAGCGCCGGATGATGAATCCAGTCATTTCACGTAATACCAATCCTCCGGCGTAATGTTGAGATACGGGTTCTGTGGGATAACACCTTTGAG
>DASQVU010000008.1:0-5282 GCA_035640615.1 Pseudonocardiaceae bacterium | reverse complement strand
TCACAGCCACGCCGAATACATGAATGTCCGCACATGCCGCTGACCGTGCGTCAGATGCGCGGTCATTTTGAGGAGCGAGCCTACGTTCCCATGCTTGCGGGTGCGGTAATTCTGCATGGTCGTCCACGGTGGGACACGGGTGCGCGCTCAGTTAAGGTAGACCTATTTCCGAGCCGGTGACGTCGTAGCGCTATTTTTCCCAAACGGCTCACCTTTGCGGGGATATTCTTTACGGCCGCACCTACGGGACGCCTATGCCAAGTACCGGAAGCGATCTGCGGCGTTCTCGGTAGAGGTTGCCCTTGGTCGCCCAGCCACCGAATGCTCGGGCCCTTACGACCGTGCACGTTGCCCTCCTTGACCGTCGAGGTCACAGCCACCTCAGCGTCCGGCCGTGTGGCTGGGCCAGACCCAACACGCAGTCGTCGAGGGACAGCAGAAACCACCCGTCTACGTCGATGTGGGAGGGCAGCTGGTTAGTCAGCTGGGGCAGGATGTCCGGCCCCTCGCACCCGACTCGGTGAGTGCCGTACCGCGCGAGCACGGCCCTGAAGGCCTCACGATCGGGCTGATCGAGGTAGAACAGCGTTGCGCTGTGCACGACAACCAACGTCGCGCCGCGGGGCGCTTGTTCGATCAACGCCGGCAGATCCCTGACGAGATGTCCCTTTTCGATCCGTGGTGCGATGTCGGCGGCGACATCCAGGGCGGCCTGCAGCGTTTGGGCTCGATCGTGATGCTCGGGCCAGACTAGGCACTGCAGCCAGCGCCGGGCCGTGGGGTCCCGAGCATCCAGTGGGTTAAGGTCCAACCCGACACGCCACGCGATGGTGGGGACCACGGTCGGCAGCGGAATGTCCCCGTCTACCTGACACGACAGGGTGACCGGACTGTTGGCTGGACCAAGCCACTTGTTGACCAAGGCCCCGGTGTAGTGATAACACCAGTAGTCGTAGAGCAGACACAGGCCGGCACTGGCGCCCACCTCGATGAGCGCTAGTGGCTGCGGCAGCTGCGCCAGCGCGGGAAGAATGGTGGCACAGCGGGCGACCTCGTTGGTCTGCGTACGACGGGTCCGCAAGATCGTGAGAATGAGATCTGGGTGAGTGCGTGCCCAGCTCAGGCTGCGTACCGGGTCTTCCACCGGAACTCCATACCAACGCAGCGCACCAAACAACAGGTTCGGTTGACGCCTGCCGATCTCCACCTTCTCGAGCAGTGCCACCACGGCAGCGTCGTCGGCGACAGCCAGGGCCAGCCGCTCATACGTCGGCGACAAGTTCTGCGCCGCCACGCGCGCCCACCTGCGGTACAGGTCCACAGTCTCGCTCATGCCATCAGCGTGTCAGCCCCGACCTGACAGCATCGACGGCAGCAGTGCGCCGATGCCCGGCTGGCACCGCAGCCGCCGTTGACCACGTGCTCAACCGCCGGAGTGGACCACGACCGGGCCTGGACAGCACCGCAGAGTCCTCTCATCGCACCAGCCTTGATCTCCTGGGGGCCCGGTACGGAAGGCCAGCCTGCTAAGCAATGGACTGTGATTCGCTGGGCGCGCAACGTCCTTTCATGCCGCTGCGCGCGCTGAACCCCGGCCGTGAGCGGCTACCCATATGTCGTGGTCGGCGTCGTGGACTTGTCGGCGATGTCTATCTCCGGTGGTGATGCTCGGCTAGGGTCAGCACATCGATCTCCCCGGCCACCGTCCCCACCAGCGCCTGGTCATGGAGTACCCGGCCGCTGTCCATCCGGCGCCAGCTGTTCGGCCACCGGACCCGGAGCACCCAGATCAGCCCCGAAGACGCCCATACCGGACTCGTGCACCCTTCGCGCCTTATCTATCCACCTGCGCACGGGGATGCGAGCAATGTGCACATCCGCCTGAGCCCTCTGGGTGAGGTGCTAGCATGATCAGGTTTCTGCGGTCGGTTCGCTGTGGGGGCCGTCCCCCGACCTGATCGTCGGCGGTCCTGATTCGGTTGTGGGCGGCGAAGCAGTGGGGTCGTGCACCGTTGCCGTCACGCGCCGCACCGTGTCCACGAGAAGGTCGAGCAGTGGCCGGCGGGTCTGTGCGCTTAGCGCATGAACCACCGCCGACAGGCGTTGGGCGGTGTCTTCGTCGATGTCTCCGACGATCGGTTGGGCAGCCGAGGTGATGGTCACCTGGATGCGTCGCCGGTCGTGGGGATCCGGCAAGCGACGCACCAGCCCAGCATGGGCGAGGCGATCGACCATCGCGGAGGTCGCTGGCGGTCTGGTGCCCAGAACGCGGGCCAGGCCACTGACCGTGACGGGCGCCAAGGCGCTGATGAATTGCAGCGCCACCAGCTGTAAGAGCGTCATTCCGCGGCCTGCCCATACGGCCCGGCTTGCGGTGACCATGGCCCGCAGCCGAGCAATGAGCCAGGCGATATCGTCGGTGGTGACCGTTGCGGCGCTGTCGTCGGCCAGGACACCGTTTTGGTCCGAGCAACGAGCGACCGACTTGGCGCTGGAGTCGGCTTGCGGGAATCCGCGTTGACGATGAGTCAACATGTGGTCTTCTCCTGGCCAGCGGTGATACTTGCCGTCCACGAAGCTCACGGGCGCCGTTGCTGAGGGCGGTCATCGCCAAGGGAACGGGTTGGGCCTCCCAGGCGTCGCTGCGGTGGTTCAGCCTTACCCTACGCGCCAGTGGCTGGTTGCGGTGTCACTTTTCAGTCACCGCGGGTAAGGCTAGTTACTGCGCGGCGGTGCCCTGGCTATGCGGACTGTGCGTCGACTCCTCAGCTAGATAAGCGGCGTGCGGTGTCCTTAATGACCTCAATAAGGCAGCGCTGGGCGGCGGCACCCATGCGAGTAAGCACCGCCTGGAGCCGTCGAGCGGTTTGCAGGTCGATCTTGCCCGTCATCACAACCGCGTGAGCGGTCACGGTGAGCAAGACGCGTCGTCGGTCGGTGGGGTCGGGCCTGCGACAGACCAGCCCGGCACGAGTGAGTCGGTCAACCATCGCGGAGGTGGCTGGTGGTCGCAGATCCAAGACGTGCGAGAGTGACATCAGGGTGATGGGAGCCTTCGCGCTGATAAAATGCAGCGCGAGCAACTGGGCCAGAGTCAGTTCGCTGCCGGCCCAGGCAGTGGGGCGCCGGGACACCATTTTGCGCAGGTGATCAGCAAGCCAGCGGGCGTCTTCGATCGGGACCATCGCCATGACCTCTGCGTCAGCTCGATCAACCGTCGGCAAGGGGGCCAATCACGTGGATACCCGGAACCCAGGTCCTCTACACCTCAAACCGACAACAGTGAGGTCAAGCAACAGGATTGTCGCCGTTGACGGACCTCTTGCACTATGTGGTCACACCACCGCAAATGACCTCGACGGCACCCCCAGCAGCCTTTCGAGCCTGGTTTCGCCAGCGCTGCCCAGGGCGTCGCAGGGCTGCGGCGGCTGGGCCCTCGGTTTGACAGCGGAATGCCGCAAGCCGGTTGCGGACTTGCGCCCAGCGCGCGCCAGCACAAGCCTTACCGCATCGAGCTTCGTTTGATCACCACTCACGCCGTCCAGCTGCTCCAGGATCTCGGTAATCCACGAAGTCACTTCTGCAACACAAGTACGAATAATCATTCGGGGCACAGGACCCAGTTCAGAAAGAGAGGGGCTTTGTGCGACACCACCGGCAGGTACTGCAGCCCAGAATGCCCTAGCCCATACCCACCCACGTCGGGAAGCCGGGGTCGAACAGGGTGCTGATGCCCATGGCAGATCGCGGTCCGGCGGCCAAAAGATCGCAACCCCAGCTCACGGTTGAACGGCTACTAAAGCGGGTGCACGTATGGGTTGGTTGAGGACTCTGGCCTAGTCCCCGTGCTGATGGTGTCGGTGTGGGCGGTGGCTAGGAGGCGACGCGTCGGATCGCGACCAGTCCCCTGGTGTAGATCCGACGCTTGGCCACTGGGTGTCCGGACTGTGACGACTCGATGAGCATGCCGTCCCCAACGGCCATCGCGACATGTCCGACACGACCACCGTAGGAGTAGAAGATCAGGTCCCCAGGCCGGATCTGCGAGAGACTCACCGGGACACCGATGCGCGACTGCGCGGCGGCGGTGCGGGGCAGAAAGAGTCCGGCTTGGCGGTAGGACCACTGCACTAAGCCGGAGCAGTCGAACCCGCCCGGCCTGGCGCCGCCGCTGCGGTAGCGGGTGCCCAGCTGGGACAGTGCCGCATCCAACGCCCGCAGCGCAATGACGTTGGCCTGGCCCGCGGACCGCGTCGCGGTGCTGCTGGGCAGGGGTGCAGCAGTCGCGCTGCCGACGCAGGCGAAGACACCGCCAGCGGCGAGGGTGACCGCCGCCAGCGCAGCCGGTACGTGGTGATGCGAGGTCGGTTTGGCGTGCTTACCGCGAGACACTGATTCCCCCTCGGATGTTGCCCAGCCCAAGTCTGGGAGCCGTGGGTGTACGAGTGCCTCGACATCCCTGCACAGATCAAGCTCCAACGGGCGGAGGCTCGCGGATAGACGTCGCTCAACGGTCCACCACCAGCGGCGAGCGGTCGATGATCGTGTACTGTGTGCGTGATCGCGGCTGGAGCCCATGAGACGGCAGGCCGCTCACTGATCGCGCACTGAACGCCGGGCATGAGCGGCTACGTATGTGTCGCGGGTGTGCCAGCGATGTCCATGCCCGATGGTGATGCTCGGCTAGGTGGTCGGGTCTTAGGCTGTGGTGGCCGGGTGACCCGGGGCGGCATCGCTCCCCCGTCGACGCGCAGGCAGCGTCTCTTAGGGTTCATGGACGTATTCCGGGTTGGTTGGCTGCCAACGTTTTCGGCGTTGATGCGCTCGCTTGTGCAGCTAGTGCCATCGGCGCCCGGTACCCGACCGCATCGTCGGTGCCGCTGCGGCGCGTCTGCCTGATCGTCGTGGTCAGCGCGCCACGGTGGGGCCCGTAAACAGCTAGCCGCAGCAACCCTCTGACCCGGGATCCCCCGCTGACCAGGCAAATCCTCCACCATGCACACCCAGACCGTGACGGCGCAGCGTAGCTCCAGCCACGAGGTGCACGGTCCTCACTGCCCCCAAGGACCCACTACGGGCGCCCGCAACGATCCGGTGGGACAGATCGCCAGGTGAGTCACCGCGCGGGTCACATGCCACCAGAAATGCAACCACCGGCGTCCCCTCGCGGCCAGAGGTGACATGGTCTCGGTGTTTGTGCTGGTAGGTAGGGCGAAAGCGGAGGGATTCGAACCCCGGGTGGTTGCCCACCGCTCGATTACAAGGTCGTCGACCCACTGATC
>DASQVU010000007.1:0-6044 GCA_035640615.1 Pseudonocardiaceae bacterium | reverse complement strand
TAACTGCCTGGTGGAGCTCGAGAGTTACGTACAACTACGGATTGCCACGTAGCGTGTCCAGTAGGCACCGTAGGTATTACGCCGATTCGGCACCTGCCCGCCGGTGGCGCCATCCGTACCCGGACCATTTCTTCTAGGGGGAGCCAATGTCCAACGCGATGAGCTTTGCCCAGCTGGAGGACCAAACTGCGGAGCTACTACCAGCCCGCACCGTCCTGTCCCTGATTGCTACCAGTGCGATGAACAACCCAGCCCCGAGCGGCCAGAACAGTAATCCAACCGGCGGTGAGCACCCGATGTACGACGCCTGGATGAACGCGTTGACGCTGCTGGGCGTGCCCCACTACCAGGCTCCTGCCGACACGTCCAGCCACTGAGTACGCCGGCTGGTTCCCGGCTGATCCCGCCGCCATGAAGTTGTGATGACGAGCGCCAAGCGCCACGAACCGAGGCGACACGGGAGGCCCCTGGTGGGTATCCGGTATCCACGCGTAATGCCACCAGGCTCGGCCTCCCAGCCTCGGCGTTAATATGATTACCTCAGCGAATCGTTAGCAGAAGTGCGCAACGAGTACGCACGCGCCGGTAGACTTTGGCAGGTTGCCCGGAGTTCAGCGGTACGCTATCGCGCTCGTCCGTAAGCAGGTGTGGCAGACAGGGACGTACCGTGATGTCCGCGGCGACGGCATCGTACAAGTGCCAGTTGACGTGCCTAACCAAACCGTATCGACACTCAAAGACCGTGGTCTTTTCGTTGGCCGGGAGAGTGCATCGACAAAGCCTCGCCTGCGCAGCTGGTAAGTGACCTTGTCAGGGACGACCGCGGCTGGTCGATAACCGGATAGCTCGGTTGCGCGAGCGCAACGGATACTCATCACCATGCCTGATTAAATCGCGTACCAGCACCAGCCAAGACATTGGCGGCTGCATACCGCGCGTTGAGCGCGGTTGTTGCCGCAATTGATGGCCACCGTTCGTGGCTGCCGACCGGTTGCACCGGATTGTCCATACGTGATCTCACTGTTTAGCCGATGCGCAGCGCGGCTTGGTCGCCCTGCACACGCCGACCGACCGCCCCGCTGACCGGGACGCTGTCACCTACTGGCCGGACTGGCAGCCAGGAGTATCGGCGCGGCCAATGGCGGACGTTTCGCCCGTGTGGTCGCCAGCATGTTCCTGCATTCCGAACAGCCTTTTGAACCCTACCTAGAGACGGCAAAAGCGGTAGTAAACGCGGCTGTGAGCGCGACGGCCGGGACCGCATCGAGACGCAGGGCCACATGCTCACGGTCGGCGACCTGTTAGCCACCCTTGCGGCCGAAGCGACGATCCACCATCTCGACCCGATCGTGTGCCTGCCCGACGGGCCAGCGCCAGCGCGTACTGGTCTCGCGCAGGTGTGCTGCTGCCTCGACGAGCTGGTGGCCACCGGCTCCAGCGTGGTGGTCTGACGCGCATTATGCGCGGATAGCTACCGGCCGGGTGCCGGTATTCGCGGCTGAGCGTGCGCAGTTAGGTGCAGAGGTGGCTCGCTTCCCGTTGTTCGAATAATCACGTCTTAGCTCAGTGCCTGCCCTTTACAAACGGGCGCCTGTCGGAGCCGTCCACGTTGTTGCTGTCCCGCAGGAAATCTCGCATCGCTTCATCAAATTCCGGAACTCCACCGCGGTTACAATCTACGATGATGCCCAAGCGCTGGGCGCGGCTCCACACCGGCAAGTCCGGGTCGAATGTGGCGTGCCGGTTGCGGGCTGCCTGTACCAGAAGCACAAAGCCGTCGTAATCCTCTTCCTCGATTTCCTGCAAGCCTCGCAGAACAACAGCCCTATTAATCTTTCTTCCCCTCACCGGCCACCACCTTCAGGTCTGAATGTACTGTCTACAACCTTGTCGGTAAGAGTTATCCATATTACCGCATAATCAATTCTAGCGCTCGTCGGCAGCTAGGACCTGCGAACGATCCCATGGATGCTTAAGCACCTCAAGCCCGCCCGCGAAAGGGTGCTTAAGCACCGTCCGGCGCGACACACCGGGCCGGGGCACGCGACACACCGGGCAGGAGAACGCGACACACCGGGCATGAGAACGCGACACACCGCGCGCGCGGACCAAGGTTAGCGGCGGGTGAGGATTCGGGTCGCACCAGCTGCGCCGGTGGAGAGCAGCAACCAACCGACCGCGGTCAGCACGCTGGCCACCCAGGCCGAAGTACCAGAGGTGCGCCACAACCCATCTTCACCCAGGTTTACCACGGGTACCAGCAAGTCAGCGGTATAGATCACCGGCTGCCATGACGGGTTCTGGCCGCTGTCGAGGCGGGTCAGCGGGTGATAGGTGAACCACAGGGACCCGAGTAACCAGCACACCGCCAGCCACCACGCCGCTCGCCACGGCCGGTAGCCGTAGCCGACGGTCCACTCCTGAAGCCATCCCCAGAAGCGTCCGGCCGGGCCATGCCCACTATGCCGGTGCTGCTGTTTAGCTAGCAGCACCGTGTCGGCCAGGTCATCGTGGCCGCCGTCCCGATAGGCTTTGGCGAGCTGGTCATAAGGGTCGGGGTCGTAGTCGGGCAGCACGGCCCGCAACCAGCGCAGCCGGGTGGTCACGTCGACCTCAGGCACGGCGGTGAGCGACTCGTACTCGAAGTCTTCGATGTCTACCTTTCCCTGGGTGGCCCACAGCTGTTCATCGTCGGTGACCGAGCCGGCTACCACACAGGCCAGGCTGACGTCGCCATGCGGCGGTTCGGCGAAACCAAGTTTCAGTTGCTGGCAGGTCAGCCCGCGAGCGCGCAATGCTGCGACATCCTTACCAGGCCCACCGAGCCGGGCGCGGGAGAAGTTCACCGATTTCGACACTTCCGCCAGGGAGATCCGCACGCCCCCGGTTGCCCGGAACCCGCGGCTGGCGAAGAGATCCTTGCCGATCGTGGCGGCCCGGGCATCAAGCGAGGACTTGATCGAGCCGTCTGGCCGGCGTCGCGGTGCGGTGAGTTGGGCACCGGTGCAGTCCAGGGTGGAACCGATATGAGCGTGCTGCAGCCGGATCGAGCCGGAGGCTTCCACGTAGCACAGGTACAGCGACTCGCCGACCCGGAGGCGATCGGCGAACAGTACGTCCAAACCCGGTCCGTGCAGCTGCACGCCGGTAAGGCTCACGCTGCCGTGTACCTGCCCGCCCGCCAACCTGAGCTGACCATGCGCGCGCAGCGGTCCGGCTCCGGCGGACTGATCGCTGCGCGGTAGGGATCGGCGTGCCTCCAGGTCGCCGAGCACCTCGATACCGTCGGCGGCCAACGCGACCGGCACGGGGCGTGGCTGATCACCGTCGTCGGCGTCCGGCTTGACCGGGCTGCCCAAAGTCGCACCGGACAACCGGAAATAGCCGCCAACCCGGGCATTCATGAGCCGGACCGTGCCAACAGCGGTGAAGCCCGCGTCGAGCACCAGGTTGCCGCTCACCTTGAGACGGTCGGCCATGAGTGCCGCACTGGGATCTGCACTGCCCCGAGGCAGTACCAGCACGGCGGGCTCGTCGGTATTCGTCGTGCCCTGCAACGTGGCACCAGAGAACACTGCGTTGCCTGCGACGGAGGCGCCGGCCAACACCAGCCGGCCCTGGCTGGTCAATCCCCGATCGCACCGCAGGTTGCCGCCGACCTGAACTCCGGAGGCCTCCAGCGCGTCGCCACCGGGACGGGATAGCTGAGCACCGCGTAAGTCGATGTTGCCGTCGATCCGGGCGCCGGACAGCCGTACCTCACCCGCCGCGTGAAGCCGCCGGCCGTCGAGCACGCCACGGACTGCCAGACGCACGCCCACCAGCGCGTGAGCGCCGGGAGCGTGCACGCTGGTGCCGATCAGCCGCAGCGGGCCCTCGATCCGAGCGTCCGGCAGCACGATCTGCCCGTTGACCGTGCAGTCCTCCAGCGCGAGCTCGCTGCGCACCCGGACGTTCGCGGCTCGCATCCCAGGGAGGGTGCACCGCGTCAAGCGCCAACCGGCTAGCTCCGCGGCGTAGAGATCGATTGGACTGTCGAACGTGCAGTCGGTCAGCTCGACCAGCGCGGTGACCATCGCCCCGGGCAGCTGCAGTGGGCCACGGACGACCGCGCCGGCCAGCCGCAGGGCGGGAATGTTGCCGTCGGCTGACCGCGGTGTTGCCGCGAGCAATCCGGCGAGCTGCGCGCCAGCTACCTCTGCGCCGGCAAGGTTGAGCACCGCCCCCGTGGTGAACGCCCGCCGTATCTCATCAGCCGGGGCAGCGGTGTGGGTCACCGGCGTCCCTCTCACGGCCGGGATGGTACGGCGCGAATCGCCGGCGCGCCGCAAGATAAAACGATGAGCTCTCGCGCCGAAGCCTCTGCCGCTGACCAGGGCGCTCACCCCAAACGTTGGCGAGCCCTGGCGGTCACCCAGCTGGCCGGGTTCATGAGCTTGCTGGACGTGAGCATCGTCAACGTCGCGCTGCCGTCCATTGAGCAGGGCCTGGGCATATCGGTGGCGCAGGTGCAGTGGGTGATCTCCGGATATGCGCTCACCTTCGGCCTGGTGCTGGTGGCCGGCGGCCGGTTGGGGGACGCCTTGGGCCGGCGGCGGATGTTCCTCATGGCCTTGAGTGGTTTCGTGCTGACCAGCGCATTGTGCGGAGCCGCGCCCAGCGCCGAGCTCCTGGTTGCGGCCCGGCTGCTGCAGGGCCTGGCCGCGGGAATGCTCACCCCGCAGAACTCTGGCTTGATTCAGGTGCTGTTCCGCGGTGCGGAGCGGGGCAGGGCGTTCGGCGTCTTCGGCGCTACCGTCGGGTTGTCTACGGCCGTCGGGCCGGTACTCGGCGGCTTTATCCTCAGCGCAACGGGGGGGCAGGACGGCTGGCGGTGGATTTTCTACGTCAACGTTCCGATCGGGCTGATCGCACTGGTAGCAGCCTGGCGGTTGGTGCCCTCGCGGCCGCGCAGTGGCGCGCCGGTGGCGGCCCATATCGACGTAGTCGGCGCGCTGCTGCTGGGCAGCGGCGTGCTGTGCTTATTGCTGCCCTTGGTAGAGGTCGACACCGGTGGGCTGCGCCGGCTGTGGTGGCTGTTCACGCTGGCCCCGGTGATGGTCGCGGTGTTCGTTGGCTGGGAGCACCGGATGGTGCGGCGCGAGCGCCCACCGCTGCTCGATACCCGGCTACTGTCAACCACGCCGGGCTACCCGGCTGGAGCCGCGCTCGGGCTGGTCTACTTCGTGGGCTTCAGCGGGATCTGGCTGGTGCTCGCACTGTTCTTCCAGCAGGGACTGAGGTACACGCCGCTGCAGTCTGGGTTGGCGGTGACGCCGTTCGCGCTCGGTTCGGCGGTGTCGGCAGCAGTAGCCGGGCGGTTGGTGACCAGATACGGGCGCCGGTTGACGGTGGTGGGGCTGGTCAGCGTCGCGGTGGGACTAGCTGCCACCGCTGCAGTGCTCTACTTCGCACCCGCTGCCGCGGCCGGGTGGATGGCGGCGGTGCCGCTGCTGGTGGGAGGTCTCGGAAGCGGTGCGGTGATCCCCCCGAACATCACGCTGACCTTGGAATGCGTGCCGCCGCTGATGGGTGGGGCCGCGGCGGGTGCGCTGCAGACCGGCCAGCGAATCGGATCGGCGGTCGGGACGGCCACGCTGGCGGCGGTGTACTACGGGCTGCTGGCGCACCGCAGCTCGAACCACTACCAGCTCGCCATCGCGGCGGCGCTGTGCACCGGGACCGTTTTCGTCTGCCTGGCCCTGCTCATCGCGACCCTCGAACTTCGCCTGCGCCGCCGCCGCGCGGCCCTGATCAGGCCGGACGACGCCAACGTCGCCCAAGCGGACGTGCACCGCACCTGAGCACCCTTAAGATTGGGTGTGATGGTGGACAACCGGGTGCGGGTCGGCGGCCCATATTTTGAGGATCTGGTGCACGGGCAGGTCTTCGCCGACGCTCCGGGGCTGACGTTGACACCAGGGCTTGCGACACTGCACCAGGCGTTGTCCGGCGACCGGTTGCGGCTGCCGCTGGATCATCCGCTGTCCGCGGCGGTCACCGGC
>DASQVU010000006.1:0-14276 GCA_035640615.1 Pseudonocardiaceae bacterium | reverse complement strand
TACGGGCTTATCGACGCGCAGATCTTCGTCATCGACGTGGCCGGAGGCGACAAGGTGCCCCGCAAGGGTGGACCTGGCGTGACCCGCTCCGATCTGCTGGTCATCAACAAGATTGATCTTGCTCCGCTCGTCGGGGCCGATCTGGACGTGATGCGCCGCGACGCCCTGGCAGCGCGGGGTGATCGGCCCACCGTGCTGTTGTCGCTACGCGAACAACCCGGCGCCGGCCCGGTGGTGGACTGGGTAGGTGCCCAGCTGCGGTCGCGTGCGCGCGCGGGCTGAGCTCACCGCCGAGGCTTCCCGCCTCCGCTGGCGCAGCGAGCCACCTATCGTGCTACGCCCCACCGGTGCGCACCGCATACACCTGGTGCAGGGCGCTGGCGGCCCCCTCGGCGGCGATGACCTGGCCCTGGCCGTCCATGTCAGGGCTAGCTGCGCTGTCCAGCTGCGCTCAACGGCCGCCACCGTGGTGCAGGCAGGCTCCTCTCCAGGAACAGCAGCACGGTGGAGGGTGACGGCATCCGTGGCCAGCGGTGCCTTGCTGGACTGGCGACCGGAGCCCACCGTGGTCTGTGACGGTGCCGAGCTGCACAGCCGAATTACCGTCTCGCTGCAGCGCGGCGCGCGCGCGATGGTGCGCGAGGTCGTGGTTCTGGGGCGCGCCGGTCAGCGTGGCGGCCGCTTCACCGGCGAGCTTGCCGTGGAGCTGGACGGTGCTCCGCTGCTGGCACACACCTTGCTGTTGGACGGCACCGACCCGGTTCTCACCGGGCCCGCCGGCACGGGCGGCGCGCGGGTTACCGGAATGCTGGCGGTGCTGGGGGAGGGCATCGTCAGCCCGCCGCAGGCGGCCGGCGAGCAGCCGGGATTGCGCTGGGCATGCACGCCCCTGGACGGCCCCGGCCACGTGGTGCTCGCCCTCGCCGACCGGGTGATCGATCTTGCCCCCATCCTCTGCCCCAGTCGCAGTCTGGATGCAGACTGCGGTTTTTCGGGCCTCAAAAACGACAGTCTGTATCCAGACCGCGGGAGGGAGGGGCAAGGAGGGTGCCGTCGAGGGTGGTGACGGCGTGGCCGGTGAGGTGCACCCGGTCGCCGTGGACGGCGGCGTGCACTATGCCGGTACGGGCGGAGACCTGTAGCCCCGTCAGGCCGTCCCGGCTTAGGCGGCCTGACCAGTAGGTAGCCAGCGCGGTGTGCGCGCTGCCGGTGACCGGATCCTCCGGAATGCCTACCGCGGGTGCAAACACGCGTGACACGAAGTCATACTCATCGCCTGGATTTGCTGCCGGGGCGGTCGCGATGACCGCGCGAATGCCTTCGCGGCGGCAAAGGTCAGCCAGTGCGGTGAACTCCGGCACCAGACCGCGAATTGCTTTCTCGTCCCCGAACACGGCGAGCAGGTCGCCGAGAGCGCCGGTGCCATAAGTGGTGTCCGGCGTTGCGCGCAACGCTTCGACCAGGCCGCGAGGGGCGGGTGACCCGGTGACCGATGCGGCAGGGAAGTCCAGCGTGATGGTGCCGTCACCATGAGTGTGCGCGATCAGTACCCCGCTGCGGCTACTGAAGCGGACGGTGCCGGCGGATCGTCCGTCGCTGCGCAGGATGTGGGCCGTCGCCAGGGTGGCGTGCCCGCACAGATCGACCTCGACAATAGGGGTGAACCACCGCAGTGCCCAATCGGCCTCGGCGCTGCTTGGCAACGGGTGGGCGAAGGCGGTTTCGGCCAGATTCATCTCGGCGGCCACCTGCTGCATCCAGCCAGCGTCGGGCCAGGCATCGGCGTCGAGTAGGCAGACGGCCGCGGGGTTGCCGGTGTAAGGCCGATTGGTGAACGCATCGACTACTCGGATTCGCATAGATCTGACTGTAAGAGGCGCTGGCCATCGACTAAAGCGCGATGATCACCGTTTTGGTGTCTGCGGCGACACGGAATGTCGTCCTGTGCACTCAAACCGTGATCACCGCCCGCTTTTCCCGACGGCAGTGACGCGACTGAAACGTGGGGGTCACAACGCCGTCATATCGGTGCCCTGTGATGGTGATGACTCACTCGAGTGAGTGAGGCGCATCTAGGGTTCCGTCGCTGTAGGCAGCGAGTCTGGTCCGAGAGGTGCAGGCGGGCAGCGTGCTGCTTGCTCCACGGCGGGACAAAAGCCCGGGAGGCCAGCCATGCCCGGCTGCCTCGCGGCTGGGCGCCGTGGATGTGGAGGCCCTGACGTGGACAACCTGCATCGCCACTACGGGCCAGAAGCCCGGTACGCCGTCGAGGCCGAAGCCGGGTTACCCACTACCAAATGGGAAGAGGAAATCGCCCGGGGTCTTGAATTAGGGCTACCCGGGGCGGATTCGATTGTCGACCGGCGGATCCCTACCTTCTCCCGGGGTGAACTGCCGCATTTCGCCGGCATTAACACCTTCCTCAAGGCTCCGTACGTCGAGGACGTCCGCCGCTGCGCCGAATACGACGTCGCCGTGCTCGGCGCACCCTTCGACGGCGGCACCACCTACCGGTCCGGAACCCGATTCGGCCCCCAGGGCATCCGCAGGATCTCCGCGCTCTACGGCCCGTATAGCTTCGAACTCGGCGTTGACCTGCGCGAATCAATCACCATCGGCGACCTCGGTGACGTGTTCACCATCCCGGGCAATATCGAAAAGACCTTCGACCAGATCTCCAAGGCGGTCGGGCACGTCTACGCCTCCGGGGCCTTGCCGGTGGTGCTGGGCGGCGACCACTCCATCGGCTTCCCGACCACCCGCGCCGTTGCCGAGCACCTGAACGGCGGCAACCTTGGCATCATCCACTTCGACCGTCACGTCGACACCCAGGAAACCGACCTCGACGAGCGGATGCACACCACGCCGTGGTTCCACGCCACCGACATCCCCAACGTGCCGCCGCAAAACCTCGTGCAGATCGGCATCGGCGGCTGGCAGGCGCCCCGACCCGGGGTGAAGGTGGGCCGGGAACGCGGCACCACGATCATGACGGTCACCGACTGCGTGGAGATGGGCATCGAGGCCGCTGCGCAGCGCGCCCTCGAGGTCGCCTGGGACGGCACCGACGCCGTCTGGCTGTCCTTCGATGTTGACTGCCTCGACGCCGCGTTCGTCCCCGGGACCGGCTGGCCCGAACCCGGCGGCTTTCTGCCCCGCGAGGTCCTGAAGTTCATCCAGCTCGTCGCTACCCGCCCGCTGGCGGGCATCGAGGTCGTGGAGTGTTCCCCACCCTACGACAACGCCGAGATCACCTCGCTCATCGCGACCCGGGTGATCTGCGACACCCTCGGCTGCCTCGTGCGCGCCGGTCACCTACCGCGGAAGGCGAGTTAAATGAGCACGCCCGTCCTGACCTCCAACCCGACCGGCGGCCCCGACGCTGAGGATCTGCACCGCATCGGCTACCGCCAAGAGCTGCACCGCCGGTTGGGCTGGTTCTCCTCCTTCGCCGCCGGGTTCTCCTTCGTGTCGATCCTTACCACGGTGTTCCAGCTGTTCGCGCTCGGATACTCGTTCGGCGGCCCGGCGTTCTTCTGGACCTGGCCGCTGGTCTTCGCCGGCCAAATATGCGTGGCACTGGTCTTCGCCGAACTTTCCGCGAGCTGGCCGCTGGCCGGGTGCATTTACCAGTGGTCGCGCCGGCTGGCTGGGGAGATCGTCGGATGGTTCGCCGGGTGGGCGATGTTGATCGGCTACATCGTCAGCGTGGCGGCGATCGGCATCGCGCTCCAGGCGGTGCTGCCCGCGGTGTGGTCGGGCTTCCAGATCATTGGTACTGATCCCTCGGTCACCTCGGCATCCGGCGCCGCCAACGGCATCCTGCTCGGTTCGGCGCTCATTGCGGTCGCCACCGTGATCAGTGCGGTCGGGGTGCGGTTCATGGCAGTGATCAACGGTGTCGGGGTGAGCTGCGAGATCACCGGTGTGGTGCTGCTGCTGGTGCTGCTGTTCGGCCACGCCGAACGGGGCCCCGGGGTGGTCACCCAGACGCTCAACATCTCCGGCAACAGCCCTTACATCTATGCCTTCCTGGCGTCCACGCTGATGGCGGCCTATGTCATGTATGGCTTCGACAGCGCCGCTGAGCTGTCCGAGGAGACCGGCGACCCGCGACGCGTGGTGCCCTCAGCGATCCTGCGTGCCCTCCTGGTGTCATTCGTCGGCGGCGGGTTCATGATCGTGGCAGCGCTGATGGCGGCGCCTTCACTGACTGACGGCCAGCTATCCGCAAACGGGATCGCCTACGTGATCACCAGCCGGCTGGACACCGCGCTCGGCCGGGCGCTGCTGACCGTGGTGGCCATCTCCATCGTGTCCGCCTGCCTAGCGATCCAGAACTCGGCGTCGCGGGTGATGTTCAGCATGGCCCGGGACGGTCGGCTGCCCGGTGCCCGGCTGCTGTCCCGGGTTCACCCGCAGACCGGGACGCCGATCGTCACTGGTATTGCGGTAGGTGTATTCGCGATTGCCGTGCTGCTGATCAACCTCGGTAATCCGGCGGCGTTCGCGGCCGTCACCAGCACCTCGGTGGTGATCGTGTACCTGGCGTACCTCCTGGTCACCGCGCCTGCATTGAAAGCTCGGCTGCGCGGACGCATGCCGATCAAGCGCTCCGGAGCCTTCTCGTTGGGACGGTGGGGGCTGCCGGTGAACCTGTTCGCCGTCGTCTACGGCGTGGCGATGATGGTCAACATCGCTTGGCCACGGCAGGCGGTGTACGACCCGGCGGGTACCAGCTGGGTGTTGCAGTACCTGGCGCTGCTGTTCGTCGCGGGGATGGTGGTCGTCGGCCTGGTGGTGCACCGGACGCTGCGTGGCAGGCCCGCCCCGGCGGCCATCCCCGCCGCCATCGCCGCCACCGCCGTCGCCGAAGCCTGACCCCGCGTGTCGCGCTCTCGTGCCGCGCGTGTCGCGCCCCGGTGCGCAGTCGTACCTGCGGTCGGCTCAGACCGAGGGTGCTACGCGCGTGGCACGATGGCGGCATGCTGCGTTGGATCACCGCCGGGGAGTCGCACGGTCCCGCCTTAGTCGCGGTGCTGGAGGGCATGGTCGCCGGGGTCGAGGTCACCTCTAAGGACATCCAGGCCGAACTGGCGCGCCGGCGGCTGGGCTACGGGCGCGGTGCGCGGATGAAGTTCGAGGCTGACGAGGTGGACCTGCTCGGCGGCATCCGGCATGGTCGGACGTTGGGCGGCCCGGTGGCGATCCGGATCGGCAACACCGAGTGGCCCAAGTGGGAGACCGTGATGGCTGCTGACCCCGTGGATCCGGACGTACTCGCAACGCAGGCGCGCAACGCGCCGCTGACCCGGCCCCGACCCGGGCACGCCGACCTGGCAGGGATGACCAAGTATGGCTTCGACGACGCCCGACCGGTGCTGGAACGGGCCAGCGCCCGCGAGACCGCGTCCCGGGTCGCTCTGGGCACGGTGGCCAAGGCGTTTCTGCGTCAGGCCCTGGACGTGGACATCCTCTCCCATGTGGTGTCGCTAGGCCAGGTGCAGGCCCCCGTCGATGTGCTGCCCAAACCCGGTGACCTGGAGCGGATCGACGCCAGCCCGGTGCGGGCGTACTCGGAGGACGCCTCCGACGCGATGATCGCTGAGGTGGATTCAGCGAAGAAGGACGGCGACACGCTGGGCGGTGTGATCGAGGTGCTGGCCTACGGGCTCCCGGTGGGCCTGGGCTCGTTCGTGCATGCCGATCGACGGCTGGACGCCCGGCTGGCGGGTGCACTGATGGGCATCCAAGCCATGAAGGGTGTCGAAGTGGGCGACGGGTTCGCTACCGCACGCCGCCGGGGCAGTGCCGCGCACGACGAGATGGCGCCCGGCCCCGACGGCGTGGTGCGCTCCACCAATCGCGCCGGCGGCCTCGAAGGAGGCATGACAAACGGGGAAGTGCTGCGCGTGCGGGTGGCGATGAAGCCGATCTCCACCGTGCCTCGTGCGCTGGCCACCGTGGACGTCGTCACCGGGGAAGCGGCCGTCGCGATCAACCAGCGCTCCGACGTATGCGCCGTCCCCGCCGCCGGCGTGGTGGCCGAAGCGATGGTCGCGCTGGTGTTAGCCGACGCCGCGCTGGAAAAATTCGGCGGCGACTCCCTACCTGAGACCATCCGTAACGCCCGCGCCTACCTGACCAGCTGCCACTACCGCTGATCGCGTCACCTGATCTCATGGATGCCTGTGCAGCCTGCCGCGACACGGCACGCGCGATGGCACGACACACCGCGTCGAGGGAAGGGTCGTGACAGGCGACTCGGTGCAGCGAGCGGTGTCGGTGCTGTCTCTCGGCGGCACGATCGCGATGACGAATGCCGGACCCGAGGGCGCCGGTGTGGTGCCAACCCTAGATGTGGCCGCCCTGCTGTCCGCGATATCAGACAAGCCGGATTGTCAGATCACCGCCAGAAATCTCCGAAGCGTTCCAGGCGCGTCGTTGCAGTTTGATGATCTTCGAACGCTGGTGCTGGCCGTGCGGGACGAGCTGGACTCCGGTGCGGATGGGGTGGTGATCACTCAGGGAACCGACACCATTGAAGAGACCGCTTACCTGCTCGACCTCACCGTGGGGCGCGCTGCGCCGGTGGTGGTGACCGGTGCCATGCGCAATCCCACGATGGCCGGTGCCGACGGGCCAGCCAACTTGCTGGCCGCTGTGCAGACCGCAGCCAGCGAGCAGCTGCGGGGCGTTGGCTGCGTGGTCGTGATGAGCGACGAGATCCACGCTGCCAGGTATGTGCAGAAGGTACACAGCACGAGTCCGGGTGCCTTCGTGTCTCCGGATACCGGTCCGATCGGGCGGGTCGTCGAAGGCAATCCCCGCCTGCTCATGCGCCCAATAGCCGCGCCGACGTATCCCGCGCCCAGCCGCGCCGTGCGAATTGCGGTGGTCACCGCATGCCTGGGCGACGATGGTGAGCTGCTGCATCGGCTGAGCACCGGTTTCGAAGGGGCGGTCATGGCCGGCTTTGGCGTGGGACATGTTCCGGCGGCATTCGTCGCGCCGCTTGCCGAGCTCGCCTCTCGCATCCCGGTAGTGCTCGCCTCCCGCACTGGCGGTGGCCCGGTCTTGCGCGCCACCTATGGTTTTCCGGGGTCCGAACGCGATCTGCAGGATCGGGGGTTGATCAACGCGGGCTTCCTCAGCCCGTTCAAAGCCCGGATCCTGCTCCAAGTGCTGGTCGCCGCCGGGGCCGGGCGCCAGGAGATCGGCGTGGCTTTCGATGCGGCCGGCGGGTGCCCGGCATGATCAGTAAAGTGCTGAAGGAGGTTACGACGGGTGGCGAGCGGACCTGTGTTGATCCTGATCGGTCCACCGGGATCGGGCAAAAGCACCGTTGGGCGGCTGGTGGCGGACAAGCTGGGTGTGACGTTTCGTGACTTTGACGATGACTTGCAAGATGAGTGCGGGCTGCCCGCCGGCGAGCTGGTTGTCCAGCTAGGCCGGGAGAAATTCGGTGAGGTCGAGTGCCGGCTCATCGGCGGGGTTCTCGCCGAGCATTCCGGAGTGCTCGCTCTTGGTGGGGGCACCCCGCTGAACCCGGCGGTGCAGGAGCAACTGAAGCCCTTCCACGTGGTATTCCTCGACGTGGAACTCGATGAGCTGCTCCGCCGGGAGGGTCTCGTTCCCCTGCACCCGTGGTTGCTACCCAATCCCCGGGCCCATCTGCGGCAACTACTCGCGCAGCGGCGCCCCGTCTACGAGGCGGTGTCCAATATCGTCGTGCCGACGACTGGCCGTTCTGCGGAGGAGGTCGCGGTGGAGGTTTTACACGCTGTGCGGGACTGATCTCACGGGAGAGATGCTGGGCTCGTGCGATGCTCCGACTGGTGCGACAGGCGGAAGGTGCGGCGATGAGCGAAACCGGTGAGGTGCTGGACCAGGTCACAGAAACTCAGCCGCTGCGGATCCGGGTAGCCACGGCGCAGCCCTACGACGTCGTCGTCGGGCGGTACCTGCGGGCTGAGCTGCTGGCCGCGCTGGGCACTGGTGCCGTGGCGATCGTGCACCAGCCCACCATGGTGGAGGCCGCGGAGTCGTTGCGCACCGTGCTCGAACACCTCGGTTCGCAGGCTTACCGCATCGAGGTGCCCGACGCTGAAGACGGCAAGACGCTGGCGGTGGCAGGATTCTGCTGGGATGTGCTGGGAAAGGTGAGTCTGGACCGCACCGGCACCATCGTGGGATTCGGCGGTGGAGCGGTGACTGACCTTGCCGGGTTCGTCGCCGCCAACTGGTTACGTGGTGTTCGGGTGGTCCACGTGCCCACCACGCTGCTGGGGATGGTGGACGCGGCGATCGGCGGTAAGGCCGGAATCAATATCGATGCGGGCAAGAACCTGGTCGGAGCATTCCACGAACCCGCCGCGGTGCTGGCGGATCTCGCGACTCTCCAGACGCTGCCGCGCGCCGAACTCGTCGCCGGGATGGCGGAGGTGGTCAAGGCCGGGTTCATCGCCGATCCGATGATCCTGGAGCTGATCGAGGCCGACCCAGCCGCGGCGCTGGACCCATCCGGGCCGGTGCTGGAGGAGCTGGTGGGGCGCGCGGTCCGGGTGAAGGCAGACGTGGTGGCAGCCGACTTCAGAGAATCCCACCTGCGCGAGATCCTGAACTACGGGCACACGCTGGGCCACGCGCTGGAACGGCGGGAAGGCTACCGGTGGCGCCACGGTGCCGCGGTCAGCGTGGGCATGGTCTTCGCGGCGGAGTTGTCCCGGCTGGCCGGGCGTCTGGATGACGCTACCGCGCAGCGGCACGGAGCAGTGCTGCGCTCGATCGGCCTGCCGACTACCTATGACGCAGACGCGCTACCGGAGCTGCTGGAAGGCATGCGCAACGACAAGAAAACCCGGTCGGGGATGCTGCGGTTCGTCGTCCTGGACGGCCTGGCGCGGCCGGGGCGGCTGGAGAACCCGGATCCGCAGCTCCTTGCCGAGGCCTACGCCGCGGTCGCCAGTGGGGTCGTCAGTGGGACAGGGGACGGCGAGTGAGGGTGCTGGTGCTCAACGGGCCGAACCTGGGCCGGCTCGGAACCCGCGAGCCCGACATCTACGGCGCCACAACACACGACGCCCTGGTGGCGTTATGCCAGCGGGTGGGCGCCGAGCTCGACCTGGACGTGGACGTGCGCCAGACCGACCATGAGGGCGTCATGATCAGCTGGCTGCACGAGGCCGCCGACACCGCCACTCCGGTGGTACTCAACGCCGCAGCGTGGACTCACTACTCGATCGCGCTGCGGGACGCCGCTGCGCAACTGTCCGCACCGCTGGTGGAAGTGCACATCAGCAACGTGCACGCGCGGGAGCCGTTCCGGCACCACAGCTATATATCGGCGATCGCATCCGGTGTCATCGTCGGCCTGGGAGTCGAGGGTTACCCCCTCGCGCTGCGCTGGATCGCAGGTCGCGCCGGCTGAGTTGGGCTACCGTCGGGTCATGTCCCACGCGCAGCGCCGTGAAGCGCTCCGTAAGCGCCTCGTTGAACTTAAGCTCGATGCGCTGCTGGTCACTGATCCGTGCAATATCCGGTACCTGGCAGGATTTACCGGCTCCAACGCCGCCCTGCTGGTGCATGCCGACGGTGACCAACACAGTGTGTTCTGCACGGATGGCCGCTACCGTACGCAATCTGAGCGGCAGGTGGCCGACCTGCGGCGGCTCATCGAGCGATCCTGCGCGCTGCGGCTGGCGAAAGAGGCTACTGAGCAAGGGATCGGTCGGCTGGGTTTTGAGAGCCACGTGGTGACCGTCGACGGGTACGCAGCCCTGGCAGAGGTCATCGGTCGGGATGCGCTGGTCGCCACTTCGAGGCCGGTGGAGGCGTTGCGGTCGGTCAAGGACGATACCGAGATCGCCACTTTGCGGGCGGCGTGCGCAATCGCTGATACCGCGCTTGCCGGGCTACTTGCTGACGGTGGGCTGCGCCCAGGTCGCACCGAACGGCAGGTGGCGCGCGACCTCGAGGCTCGGATGGTGGCCCTGGGCGCTACCGGTCCGTCGTTCGAAACCATCGTCGCGTCCGGGGCGAACTCGGCGATTCCCCATCACCGCCCGACCGATGACCAGCTATGCCAGGGTGACCTGGTGAAGCTGGATTTCGGCGCCCTGGTCGAGGGCTACCACTCGGACATGACCCGGACCATGGTGCTGGGCGCGCCGGCGAGGTGGCAGCGCGAGCTCTACCAGCTCGTGGCCGCCGCGCAAGCCGCGGGGCGAGCGGCGCTGCGAGCGCATGCGGATGTCCGGGATGTCGACGAGGCCGCTCGGAAGGTCATCACCGACGCGGGGCACGGTCCTGAGTTCTTGCATGGTCTCGGGCACGGCGTGGGGCTACAGATCCACGAGGCTCCAGCGTTGTCGCAGTTCGGGATCGGTACACTTGAGGTAGGCATGACGGTCACCGTCGAGCCGGGGGTGTACCTGGCCGGCCGGGGCGGCGTGCGTATCGAGGACACCCTCGTCGTTACCGGCGGCGAGCCCGAACTCCTCACCTTGACCACGAAGGACCTCGTGGTCGTGCCCTGCTGACAGCAACGCTGACCTTTACTGAGCTAAGCCGGCGACTCGCCGGCGACGACCGGGGAGTGACAGGCTGACGTGGCCACCACCAACGACCTCAAAAACGGACTCGTACTTAACCTCGACGGCCAACTGTGGTCGGTCGTGAACTTCCAGCATGTCAAACCCGGAAAGGGCGGCGCGTTCGTGCGCACGACACTGAAGAACGTGCTGTCCGGCAAGGTGGTGGACAAGACGTTCAATGCCGGCACCAAGGTCGACACCGCCACGGTCGATCGGCGAGACATGACCTTTCTGTACGCAGATGGCTCCGACTTCGTGTTCATGGACTCCGATACGTTCGATCAGATCACCATCCCCGGTGATGTCGTGGGGGACGCGGCGAAGTACCTGCTGGACAACCAGGCCGTGCTGGTGGCCGTCCACGACGGCACGCCGCTCTACATCGAATTGCCCACCTCAGTAGAGCTGGTCGTCTCCCACACTGACCCGGGACTGCAGGGAGACCGGTCCACGGGGGGCACCAAGCTCGCTACGTTGGAGACCGGTGCCGAGATCCAGGTGCCGTTGTTCGTGAGCACCGGCGAGAAAGTCAAGGTAGACACCCGGGATGGGCGCTACCTCGGTCGCGTCAGTAGTTGACGTGGGTGCCCGCAGCAAGGCTCGTAAACGCGCCATCGACATCCTCTTTGAGGCTGACCTGCGCGGGCTGGACCCGCTGGAGCTGCTCGCTGAGCGGATCGGAGCGCCCGAGCTGCCCCCGGTCAACGACTACACCATCTCGTTGGTGCAGGGCGTGGTTGAGCACGCCGCAGACATCGACAAGTTGCTCGCTGAACAAGCCCATGGTTGGGCGCTGTCTCGGATGCCCGCGGTTGATCGGGCCGTCCTGCGGCTGGGCGTGTTCGAGCTGCTGTTCTCCGACGAGGTGGACGATGCGGTCGCCATCGACGAGGCCATCGAGCTGGCGAAGTTGCTGTCCACCGACGATTCGCCGCGGTTCGTCAACGGCGTGCTCGGCGCGCTGGCTGCGTTGCCGCGCGGCTCGTCAGGTCCGACTGCCTAAGCTCAGGCCTCTTCCTTGTCCTTCGCTGGCCGGGCCTCGGGCGGCAGCACACCCCAACCGATCAGCTGCTCAGTAAGGTCCCCTGGCGACATGTCGTAGATGATCGCCAGTGAGCGCAGGTCCTCGGTGCGGATTGAGAGCACCTTGCCGTTGTAGTCACCTCGCTGGCTCTGGATCGTCGCGGCGTAGCGAGCGAGGGGTCCTACCTTGTCGACCGGCAACTGCTGTAGACGCTCCAGATTGATGACAATCTTGGTTGCTGGTTCGCTGCCGGAGGACACCCGGCCCTCAGGGAGCAGTTCGGGAACCGGAACCCCGTAGAAGTCGGCAAGCTCGGCGAGCTTTTGTACCGTCACCGCCCGATCGCCACGCTCGTAGGAACCGACCACCACAGCCTTCCACCGGCCCGCCGACTTCTGCTCGACACCGTGCAGGGACAGACCCTGCTGCTGACGGATGCCGCGCAGCTTCGACCCCAGTGCCTTGGCATAGTCGCCCATCTGGCCCCTTCTCCTTCTTCAGACCCCGACCAGTCAACGCCTTGGGGCGCACCGCAAAAATCGGGATGATACGGAGAGTAATGCTGCGCTGAGTAATCCACCAGGTCAAGCCATCGAGCGTCGAAGACCGCGCAGAGTCACGTACACCACCCGGACGGGGCAGCGCATTAGCGGTTCGCCAACCGCCAGAGCGCCCCGGTGATGCCCCGGTGATACTGTCCGGTCCGGGTCCCGGCACCGGCCGGGGTCCCTGATTGCCGGCTCAGCCGGCGGTCTCCTAGCTGCCGGCTCAGCCGGCGGTGTACATGACGTCCTTTAAGGCCCGTCCGGTGAGGCGGGGAAGGAGGTCCACCGTGTCGTCCCCGTCCGGGACGGGTGCGGTGGGTGAGGCACGGCCACCGCGGCAGCGTGAGCTGCTGTCGGCGGCCGAAGTCGCGCGCATCGTCGCCCGGATGGCGCATCAGATCATTGAGCGCACCGCTCCCGAGCCGGTCGTGATGATCGGCATCCCCACTCGCGGCGTGCCGCTGGCACACCGGCTGGCTGGCCGGATCCGGGAGTTCGGTGGACCTGAGCCAGCAGTCGGCACCCTCGACGTCACCCTTTACCGGGACGACCTGCGCCGCCGGCCTACCCGCCCGTTACAAGCCACCGAGCTGCCCGCTGATGGGCTGGACGATTCCCTCGTCGTTCTGGTCGACGACGTGCTGTACTCCGGGCGGACCGTGGCGGCTGCGCTGGATGCGCTCCGCGAGTATGGCCGCCCGCGGGCGGTCCAGCTCGCCGTGCTGGTCGATCGCGGCCACCGTGAGCTGCCCATTCGCGCTGATTATGTGGGTAAGAACGTGCCGACTTCCCGCGACGAGGAGATCGGTGTGCTACTCATCGAGACGGACGGGGCCGACTCCGTAGTGCTGCGCGGCTACGATCGGGGGCCGCGGTGAGGCACCTGCTGACCACCACGGACCTGCCGCGAGAGACCGTCACCGCGCTGCTGGACACCGCTGAGGCGCTCAAGCAGGCGCTTCTCGGTCGGGAAGTGCGCAAGCTACCCACCCTCCGCGGGCGTACCGTGGTCACCCTGTTCTACGAGAGCTCCACGCGGACGCGAGCCTCCTTTGAGATCGCGGGCAAGTGGATGAGCGCCGACGTGGTGAACATCTCGGCGGGTGGCTCGGCGGTGGTTAAGGGAGAGTCGCTGCGCGATACCGCGCTCACTCTCACCGCGATGGGCGCGGACTGCGTAGTGATCCGTCACCCGGCGTCGGGCGCGGCGCATCGGCTCGCCGGCTGGGTGCCCGCACACGTCGTCAACGCCGGTGATGGGACCCACCAACATCCCACCCAGGCCCTGCTGGACGCCGCTACTTTGCGTGAGCGGCTGGGCGACCTAAATGGGCGGATCATCACCATCGTGGGGGATGTACTACATAGCCGGGTCGCGCGCTCAAATATCGAGCTCTTGATCACGCTCGGTGCCCGGATCCATCTCGTGGCGCCGCCCACCCTGCTCCCCTGGGATATCGAGCACTGGGGAAGCGGCTTGGGTTCGACAGCCCGCGACTGGCCAGTCACAGTCAGCCACGATCTCGACGCTGCGTTACCCGACTCTGATGCCGTGATGATGCTGCGGGTGCAGACCGAGCGGATGCACGGTGGGTTCTTCCCATCCGCCCGCGAGTACGCGATCAGCTACGGGCTCACGGAGGCACGGCTGAGGTTGTTGCCCGAACATGCCGTTGTGTTGCACCCGGGCCCGATGATGCGCGGCATGGAGATCGCGCACTCGGTCGCCGACTCTCCCCGGGCTGCGATCACCGAACAGGTTCGCAACGGCGTGCATGTCCGGATGGCGGTGCTCTACCACCTGCTCGCTGCCCAAAGTGAACTACCGCCACAGGAGCAGGCATGACCCGACCGCTGGTGCTGCGCGGGATCCGGCCCTACGGCGAAGGTAGCCCGCTAGACCTGCTGGTCCGGGACGGGCTGATCGCCGAGCTGGGCAGCGGGGTGGACGGGGTCGGCGCCGAAGTCCTCGATGGCGGCGGCCTGGTGGCGCTGCCCGGACTGGTCGACCTGCATGCACACCTGCGGGAGCCCGGCCGGGAAGACGCCGAGACGATCGCCACCGCGTCGGCCGCTGCGGCGCTGGGCGGCTACACCGCGGTGTTCGCGATG
>DASQVU010000005.1:0-10752 GCA_035640615.1 Pseudonocardiaceae bacterium | reverse complement strand
AGTTCCACAAGCAAAACGGCACCGTCATCTTTACCCGCAACCCGAAGTGGTGGGGGAAGAAAGGCAAGCTGGACAGCCGCATCTTCCTGGCCATGGAGGACGTGGCCAGCATCAACGCGTTCAAGAACGGCCAGCTCGACGCCACCGGTGTCGGCACCAAAGACCGGCTGGCCCAGGTCCAGGGCATGAGCGGGATCGAGATCCGCCGGGGAATCTCCTTGCACAACGACCTGTTCACCCTCAACAGCCGCTCGCCGATCCTGGCTGATCCGCAGGTCCGTAAGGCGGTCTTCGAGGGGATCGACCGCAAGCAGATTGCCGACATCACCTTCCAGGGTCTGAACTTCACCGAGACCCTGCCTGGGTCGCTGACCTTGCTGTCCTTCCAGGACGGCTACCAGGACAACTTCTCCAAAGCGGTCACCTTCAACGTGGAGCAGGCCAAGCGGGATCTGGACGCCGCCGGCTGGACGGCCGGGCCCGACGGGATGCGTAGCAAGAACGGCCAGCCGCTCGAGTTCAGCTATGTCAACACCGGTGATGACCCGGTGGGCAAGGCGATCGCCGGCGCCGTGGTCGCGATGATGAAAAACATCGGGGTCAAACTGGACATCCGGCAGGTACCGAGCAGCGATTTCTCCAGCATCATCATCGGGCGCAAGTTCGACATGTTCTATTCGGGCTTCGTCCAGAACGACCCGTTCGGCATGGCATACATCTGCCAGATCTACTGCTCGGATAGCCAGCTCAACCTCTCCGGGACCAACGACCCGGCGTTCGACGCGCAGGTCAAGTCGGTGAACACGCTGCCCACTGCCCAGGAGCAGTTCGCCAAGGGCGCCGACGTCGAGGCCCAGGCCTTCAAGACGTACGGGATCATGCCAACGCTGACCCTGCCAGACATCGTCGCAGTCAAGAAGGGCCTCGCCAACTACGGCAGCGGGCGCTTCTTCACCACCACCCCCGAGAACATCGGCTGGCAGAAGTAACCGCCGGAATCGCTCAGATCCATCCATGCGCTCCTAGTCCGCTGCGGAACGGCGCGTCTGGGCAGCACGCACGATTTCCGTGAGGCGGCGGCTGTGCGCGCCGTGCCAGTACACCCGGCCGCACGCCCGGCAGCGGGCGAAGCGGTCGTAGCGTCGCCGGGTGCCTGGTTCGAGCTGGTCGGCAACCTCATTCTT
Source organism: Pseudonocardiaceae bacterium (assembly GCA_035640615.1). Lineage (GTDB taxonomy): Bacteria > Actinomycetota > Actinomycetes > Mycobacteriales > Pseudonocardiaceae. The sequence continues at coordinate 9,568 of DASQVU010000005.1, read as the reverse complement.
GGGCACGCTGACCAGCTCGCCGTTGCAGCTGGTGCACCGCGTCCACGGGGCCAGCGCGGGTGCGAACCGGTGCAGGACGTCGGCCAGCTGCTCGTCGGGGTGATTGCCGCGCACGTACGCACCGGCCCACAGCGCGCGCCGCATCAGCAGCCCGCGGTCCTGGGTAAGCAGCACCCGCCGCTGCCCCGCGGCCTGGTCGACCAACGCATCGTCGCTGGCGTCGTTGCCGTAAGCAGTGTCGATCCCGAGCAGGCGTAACCGGCGAGCGAGGGTTCCCAGGTGGACATCGAGCAGCAAGCCGGTCGAGCCGGGCACCCGCTGCGGCCGCGGCACCGGGCGGATCTCCACCGTGGTACCGGCCCGCGGCCGGTACGCCGGGTCTACCGGAACACGGTCGGCCAGCAACGCACCCACCTCGGTCAGCGGGACGCCGAGCGCCTGCACCACATGCCCGAGCGACGCGTCACCGTGATACGGCACGTCGACGTTGTCGCGTCGCCGCCGCGGTGCCACGAACATCCACAGCTCGCGGGCGAGCGAAACCTGCACCTCTTCATTGTCCAGGCGGCGCTCGACAAAGTCGGATTACCCGAGCGCCGCCACGGCCCGGACGGGAAAGCTGCCCAGGCCGCGGACCGGTGCGGGCAGCGCGGTCAACCGGGCGCCGCGATCGGGCAGCCGGTCCAGGTTGGTCAGCTGCTCAAGCAGCGGAATGCCGTTGCCGAGCACCGTGTCGTGCACCGGCCGGGTCGGGTCCTCGACGTTGTCGACGTTCAGCGCGTCGATCCCGAGCAACGCAACGTTGGCCTCGACCATGGCTTGGGCAAAGCCCCCGGTCAGATACGGACTGTTGGACCGGTACGCCGGCGTTCCCCAGTGCCGTGACCAGCCGGTGTGCACGAGCACCGCCTTACCCCACAGGATGCCGGGGTCGTCCAGCACCTCGGGTCCGACCGCGGTGCGACCGCGGGTACGGATCACCATCACCGGCACGTCCACCAACCGCTCCAGGGGAAGCTCTGCCAGATCAGCGGCCCCGGCATGGAAGTGGTATGGCGCGTCGAGGTACGTGCCGGTGTTGGCCACCATCTCGATCCGACCGATGTGGAACGAGATGCCGGTGCCCAGTTGCTGCCCCGACTCCTCCCGGGAGATGTATGTCGAGATCACCGGTGCGGGCAGCCCAGGATAGCCGGTCATGCCATGCTCGATCGGATGGCTGAGATCGACATACCGCGAGGTCATGCCGCTGATTGTCGGTCGTGGGCGGGTATTCCGCCGGGTCCGCAACTATCTGCCGCGCTGGCCGGTATTGACCTCAACCGGTTGTCGGGTTCGACTGCGTGCTGGTGCTGAAAGCCCGCTACCGGCAACTCAATCACGACCGCGCCGCGTTGATGTCTGCAACGGTCGAGGTCGGACTGTGTGGCCCCGCATCAGAAGACCACACTCGCCTGAGCGAGCTACCCCCCGGGGAGCTGGCCGGCTGGCCCGGGACCTTGCCACATTGATGGCCGGCGGGCAGTGGCGCTGTGCGCTGTGCCATCACCGACGAACACGGCCAGCTGCTGAGCTGCGGCAAAACCGCAGCGCGCCCGACCGGGTCGGCGCAGCGTTCCGCCAGCTCCCGGGAGGTCGTCGACTGGCAATCCAGGCCACCGAACTGCACGAGTTGGCCACCGAGCCCGACACGCTGGGCCGGTGGGCCCCGGTCGTCACCGACCTGGCACAGCAGTACGCCACCGCGCAGCGACTCTCCAACACCGACCCCACCCGGCGTGCGCCTGGGCCGTGTTACGCCGCTATCTCCAGATCCGGGACCGCCGCTGCGTCTTGATCGGCTGCCGGTTCCCCGCCCGCGGCGCCGACGCGGATCACACTCACGACCACGCCCGAGGCGGGCCCACCGTCGCCCGCAATCTCGGCCGCACCTGCCGCCATGATCATCGGTTGAAGCATGCCGGCGGCTGATGGCTCGACCAGCCCGCACCGGGCCAATTCCGCTGGAGTAGCCGGCTAAGCCACATCTATCTGGTAGTGCTACGGCCGATCATCGAACCCCTTCCCGACCCCATCTCGCGAGACGGGCCAGCCCCAGGACTGATCATTCCCTACCCCAACGACCTAGGCATGTGGGAGGACGGCGAACCCGAACGCGACACCCGACCACCACCCCCGACCCGGAGGACGACCCGCCCCCATTTCGACCTGTGGCACAGGAGCGCATCTATGTCGCGGTGGTCACCGGTGACCAGCACCTGACGTTGACCGAAGTCGACCAGACCGCGAACCGGATCGCCCACGTGCTGGCCGGCCTCGGCATGGACCGCGCCGCACAGGTTGGCCTGCTCGTCTACAACGGACTGTGGTCGATACCAGTCGACTTCGCCTGCCTGAAGGCCGCAGCGGTCCGGTGCCGCTCAACTCACGGCTGTCGGTGGTCAAGCACGCACAGATGCTGGCCGAGATCGGCACCCGCGTCCTGGTGTTCAGCCCGCACCTCGCGCCACACGCGAGCGACCTCGCGGAGCAGCTCGACGGGTTGCAGCCTGGCCGTTGACGCACTGGCCGGCGCGCGCCGCTTCACCGACGGTGCCGGCCGCCATGGTGCTGCCGCACCAAAGTTTGTGACGGTGAGTAGCCACTGATACAGAACAGTTACCGCAAGCACCGCGACAGTAACAGGATTGCCACGCTCAGCGACAGTGTAGGCGCGGGCAAGCTTCCAGCTTATCCGCATAGTGCTAATGCGCAGCTACACGCCTTTTTGCGCGACCCTCCTAAATTGGCGGTGAAACGAGCGAGGCGAGCAAGTTTTAGCCTATTTGGCAACCACTGGGGAGGGCACCGATGACTGCGGCACAGGTAACAATTTCAGCCCAACCGACCTGGCGGTACTGGGATGATGCGCCGCCGGTTCGACCGCCAAGCCGCAAGCGCAGGCTCGGCGCGGTACTGGCCTATGCGATCGGGACCGCGGGCGTAGGTGCGGCAATTTTTTGGCCCAGGGCAGATCAGGCACTGGCTTTCAACTCATTCAATATTCCGCCCAGTCCATTTACTGCCACGCCAGCAGCACTCGCGCCGCAACCGAGTTCCGCGGCCGCACCAACCGGTAAGCGACCGACCGTAGCGACGAGTCGGGCACTACCGAATCCGACGGTGCGGCTGATTCGTCAGTCCACGCCGGGTTCGCCATCGGTAAGCCCGATTAGCCAATCCGACGCTATGGTCCCCCTCAACCCATCCATTGCCCCACAGCCCGCAACGACGGAGCCGCAGCCGATCGCAAACCCTCCGGCGCCGAATCAGCAAGCAACCCAGGACCGTTGGCAGAACCACAAACACCGCATTCGGAGCCATTTCCACGGTAGCGCGGTCCCACAAACGCGGCCAACCTCGACAACGCAAACGAGTTCAGCACCGACCAGCGATTCGGCACCGCGGACAGCTTCCGGCACTACTGAGGCATCCGCACCGAGCGCAACTCAAAGCGAAGGATGACCACCGTGTCTGATTCGTCGGCACAGGTATTCGGTGGCCGTCGAGGCGGGCGGGTGACCGTGCTCGTTGTGGTGCTTTTGGCCAGCCTGGCGACCCTCGATTTCGTGGTCCACCAAAAGGTCATCACGCCGGCTCAGCTGCCGCTACACAGCGACGCTGATTATCCTCGCCAGGTTGCCACCGAGATGGCTCGCTGCCCCGAAATACCTGTTCTCGGGGACGGTATCTTTCAACGTGTCCTCCAGGTCCGGCCGGATAGTGCCGGCCAAGACACCGGACTGGACCCGTTCAGTGGTCAGACGATCCGCCGCCTGACATCGCAGGAAACGCAGGCGGTCGACCAGTGTGGGTACGCCATAGACCTGTACGGGCAGCCGCCCGACAAGACCATAGCTCTCATCTACGACGATGGACCCAATGCCACGTGGACGCCCCAGCTGCTCTCCATCCTGCAACAGCTACATGTTCCGGCGAGCTTTTTCACAATCGGCGAGGATGTCCTTTCCAACCAGGACCTATTCAAGTATCTGACTCAGCATGAAATGGTCGGTAACCACACGCTCCACCATCGGGACGTGAACAAGCTGTCCGGCGAGCAAGCGCGGCAGGAGCTGCTCATGGCTGACCACGCCATGGCGGCCGTCGGTCAATATCAGACGAAACTGTTCCGCCAGCCGTACGGTGGTGACGACCCGGATTCATTGCGCCGTAACGTGATGGCAATTCTGGTGGCTCAGCAGCTCGGCAAGATCACCGTTGGGGACACCCTCGACCCAGCTGATTTCAGATACCCCGCCGGCACGACCATCCCCGTACCGGAGCTCACCAAGAGTGAGGCCGTCGCGTTGCATGACGGCGGCGGCGACCGCTCGGCCATGCTCGGTTTCACCATCAAGCTGATCCAGCAAGGCCAGGCGAAGGGTTACCGGTTCATCACGGTGGACCAGCTGCTGCCCGGCTCGGTGGTTTCTCGTGGCCAGACAGTCTCCGACACCGCTGGTTACGCGCTGCTGTGGCTCCAGGGCTCCGTTCCTCGTCCAGCTGGCGTCGAAGTTGTTCTGGTGGTGCACAGCGGTGACTGCCAGCCTGACCGCCGGCACGGTGCTGCTGGCTCTGGCCGGCAACTGCCGGCAGCGTCGGCGCTACCGGCGACAGACTGGGTGGCACCCCGGTCTCGTCACAGTGCTCATCGCTGCTTTCAACGAGGAGAAGGTCATCGAGCGAACTATTCGCCGGATATTCCACTGGGACTACCCGTTTGCGCTTCAGGTCGTAGTAGTGAACGACGGTTCTCCTGATGCAACCGGCGCTATCCTCGACCGGCTGGCCCTGGAATATTCGGGTAGCCGCCAGCAGCTGCTGGCGGTCCATCAGCAAAATAACGGCAAAGGAGCCGCCCTCAACAACCCGATTCACCATCGGCTGATCAAGGGTTCCGTCACCGTCACCATCGACGCGGACACCCTCATTGACCGTGACACGATTCCGAACTTGGTCCGGCACTTCGAGGATCCGATGGTCGGAGCGGTCGCCGGACGCATCAAGGTGCTCAACTATGGCGGCACTCCGTGGTCCTGGTTGCTGACCACATGGCAGCAAGCGGAGTACAACTTGGGAATCGGCCTGACCCGCATGGCCCAGGCCACCCTCGACGCGGTCATGATCGTGCCGGGGGCATGCTCGGCCTGGCGGACCCGGGCGGTGACCGATGAATTGCCCGGGCTGGGTGGCTTCCCGCTCAATACCATGGCAGAGGACGCCGACCTGGGTATGGTCCTGCGCTGGCGAGGCTACAAAGTCGTCCAAGACCTGGACGCCGTAGCTTACACCGAGGTGCCGATGACCTGGAGGGCACTCAAAAAGCAGCAACTGCGGTGGACATTTGGTATCTACCAGGTTCTTTATAAGCACTCCAGGATACTGACCCATCCGGTGAGGTTCGGTCCCCTGGCATACCTGGTGATGCCCTACGCACTTCTCGGTACGCTCATTCCTACTGTCGTACTGCCGGTGAACTACCTGCTCTGCACGCTGGCCTTGGCCACGGGTAACTGGCACCCAGTGGTAACCATTCTGATCGTCTTCACCGCCCTGCGGGTCGCCATGAGCGTAGTGGCGATGGTCATCCTTCGGGAGTGGTCATGGGATCCTCTGACTGCGGTTTTCTATCGATTCTTGAACGACCCGCTGCAGATTTATCTGGCCGTCCGGTCGATGTTTTCAGTGATGACCGGTCGGGCTGTTGCCTGGGGCAAAGTCCCGCGTTACGGGGATGATGCCGGCCGGATGACCCGGCAGGTAGCCCACGAGGAATTGCCAGAACATGTCTGTGTCTGACGGCGGCAGATCAAGGAAATCCGATGCGATCTTGGCTAGACCTATTAACCGGGTGGCGGCAGACCATGCTGATACTTGCCGTAGTCGGCACCGTCCTGGCAGTGGGCATATCTTGGCGCCCGGCCGCGGACACGGCAACGCCGCCGGTGCAGCGACCGGCCTCGTGCCCGGCGACCTCATTGGGCAGCAGTAGCGGCGCCTGGGTGGTGCCCTGGCTGGACGATCCGCAATCGCCTGATCTCGTACCTACCCAGGCCAAACAGCTCGGCGTGCTGGATTTCTTCTGGCTAGCGTTGGGCCCCTCGCCAGGAACCATCTTGCAGAACCCAACCGATTCGCAAGCCCGGAGTCTTGATGCCGCGCTGGCCGCAGCGTATTCGGGAAACCCCTGCGGACTGCGTTTCGTCACCATCGTGGATAACTTCAACGGCACCGCCGATCCCGCGGAAGCCAAGGCGTGGTTGGCCCGAATCCTGCTCGACTCAACGGCACGCCAGCAACACGTTAAAGCGATCGCCGCGGAGATGTCCCGCCACCCGCTTGCCGACGGCTTGACCGTCGATTACGAGTTCAAATTGCCGGCAGCGGCGGACCTGCCGTTGTACGCACGAATCGGGCACTTGAAGCAACTGCTGTCAGATCATCCCGATCAGCTTGCGCAGCGCATCACGACGGGCTACTCGGCCTTGATACACGACCTGGATCAGACGATGCACCAGCAACACCGGCAACTGCGGGTAGCTACCCTGGCGCGAGACCAGAGCCAGGTCAATTTTGATAACTTGCCGGCTTACATCGCGGATTACGGTGCTATTAGCCGCAACGCCGACCAAGTTATCTTGATGGCATACGACTACCACTGGTCTACCGGCGACCCTGGCCCGATTGCACCGACGGATTGGGTACGCACGGTATGGAGCTATGCCCAGACGCAGAACCCCCCGCCGGGCCGGCTGGCGATCGCCTTGCCAGCTTATGCTTACAACTGGCCCGTTGACGGCGCTGGCAAAACGGCGCATGAAGCCGTGGACCTGACGGCTACTCAGATAGCCGCGGCCAACTGGCCAACGACTGGCCGCCAGGACGGTGAGACCGAGTACACCTACCGGGATAGCCAAGGCGGCGTGCATCAGGTTTGGGATGCGGCATCGGGTTTGGCCGCCAAGGCAGCGTCGGTCCGGCAGTTCTGTGGTTGTGCTGTCATGGCCTGGAAGGTAGGCAACGCCGATCCGGTGGGCTCACATCTCGTGGTGTCCGCCCTCGGGTGAAGTCAGCTCCCGGTGTCGATGACGGATACCGCGCCGGAACCGGCGTTGGTCACGTAGGCGTGGCGCCCGTCCGGAGTCACCACCACAGCGCCTGGGTCACCACCGATCTCCACCGTGCTGGTGACCGTGTCGGTCAAGGTATCAATCACGGACACTGCCTTCAGACCGCGGTTGACGACGTATGCGCGATGGCTGTCTGGACCCACCGCCACCGTGACCGGGGAGTTGCCGACGTTGATCGTCGCCACGACGGTATTGGTCGCAGTGTCGATCACCGAAACCGTGGCGGAGCCTTCGTTGGTCACGTAGGCGTAGCGCCCATCCGGCGCCACTGCCACGCCATTCGGGCCGTATTGGACCCGGATGGTGGCGGTGACCGTATCGGTGGCAGTGTTGATCACTGAGACGGTCCCGGAGCCCCTATTGGTCACATAGGCGGCATGCCCGTCCGGAGTCATCGCGATCTCGACCGGGTTATCGGCCGGATTCCCGCGGGTGTCGACGGTGCCGGTAGCGCTGTTGGTGGCCGTGTTGATCACCGACATGATGCCGACCGCGTGGGTCACGTATATGTGGCGTCCATCCGGCGCCATCGCAGGCTGCTCGGATTGCCGGCAACGGGGATGGATCCGGCCAGCCGCGGTGCCGCACCGCCGGGTGATACCAGACTCCTCAGCACCACGACCAGCCCGATGACCAGGACAATTACTACGGCTACCACCACCACGAGGAGCGCTCGTGAACGCCGACTCAGTAGGTCACGGACACGGGCGCGGTCAGTCGGGTCGAAGCTGCCGGGCTTAGTAGGCGGCACGGCCGAATACGTGCTGCGGCGGTGCGGGTTGCGCGCGATGTATAGATCGCCGCGCAGGCCGAACTCCCACTTGGACGGCGTCTGGTGCGGCGTGCGGTCCCGGACCCGGTCATAGACGTAGTCATAAAGTTCGTCGAGCGAGATGTAGCCGTCCTGGTTACGGTCGGCGTCGCTGGTGCGGATGCCCTCGACCAGTGCACTGGTGAAGATCGAGGGGCCACTCGAGGCCTCGCCGGCCAGCTGCGATCCCTCGAAGGCGTATTGCATTCCGGTAGAGGCGGTAATGACCGCGCGGCCACGCCCTTGGCCCAGCGGAGCCTGCCGGAACTGGTCGCCGACCTCGACGTTCTCGCCACCGCGACCAGCAGCGCAAAGACGCCGGCTACATAAGAACCGGGGATGTACGGGTTAATGCCCGCTCACGAACTTGTACGCTCAGCTATTGGCCGCGGCTGGCGGGGTCGACTTTGGCCCAGCGAAGCAGGTCTGTGATGGTGAAGGTGCCGGGGGTCTGGCTGGGCAGGGAGGGCCGGAAGCCGGTGTTGAGGTAGGACGATGGATCGAGCTGGAGCAGCCCGATGATCGTCTCCGCGACGATCCTGCCGCCTACCGGACCTAGGTGCGCCCCGCCCGCGAACACGCTGGCCTCGCGCAGCACGTAGTACCACAGCGGGGTGCTGGCATCCAGGCCCAAGTTGTAGGTCCGGAGCTCGGGGAAGTGATCCGAGCCGAGCACGGGCAGTCCCATGGTGGCGGCGATGCGCTGGCCGGAGGGCATCGACCAGGTGAGGTGCCGTAGCAGGGTGCGCTGCGGCAGCGCGGTCGGTGCATCGTGGCTGGGGATCGCGGCCAGCGGCAGCTGGAACAGCGGTGCGGAGATGTTGGTGTCGATCAGCTTGTTCGGCCGGACCTGCCGGGTTTGATCACCACCGAAGTCGAAGAACGTCTGCCAACCGATGAACCGCCGCCGCGCCCGCGCGCCGCCGCGCAGATCAACCGGGTCGGCCTGATGCTCGCCGGCCGGGTCGAAGATGAATCCGAAGAACGCCGGCGCGCCGGTGGCCGGATTGCCGCCCGGATCGCCGTGCAGGTTCGCCCGGTAGGAGGGCCGCACAATGCTGTGCCCGAACCGGTAGGCACCGGTCTGGAACTCCACCGGCATGCTCGCGGTGGGAAACTTGTACCAGCGCCGGCCGTTGCGCAGGATGTCGTCCACCAGCGGCCGCCCGACCACTTGCGGCAGGAATTGGTTCACCACGATCCACTGCCAGTGCAGCGTGATCATGCGGCGGCAGGCCGCGAAGGGGTCGCCGGGCGCGCGGCTGGCCCGGTGCGCATCCACGCTCCGGTTATGCGCCAGCAGGAACGCCGCATGCAGGCCACCGATGATCATATTCTCGTCGTTACGCGGGTCGGCGATAATTGCGGTCATATCCCGGTTGCGGGGCAGGTCTTCGAACAGCCCCCCACTTTCCACCCGGAGTTTGGCCCGGTCACCCGCCTCGTACAGGTGCGGGCTGACCGCCGGCCCGCCGCCGTACATGCAGTCGAGATCCAAGGTCGGGACCCGGGTGTTCGGCGTCTGGGTGGGCTCGGTCACCACACCCAGCCGTGAGGTGTTGTCGAAGGTGATGTCGTGGTCGAG
>DASQVU010000004.1:0-6936 GCA_035640615.1 Pseudonocardiaceae bacterium | reverse complement strand
CCGACATGTCCCGGGAAGCCACCGGACCCGGCCGTTCCGCAGCGCGGCTGGCTCGCCGCCGGCACATCGAGCCACAGCCCGATCTGGTCCTCACCGAGGATCCGACCGGCCGTTCGCTGTGGTGGGCGGTGCGTTATGTGCTGCGAGTGCGCACCAACGTTGTGATCATCATCGCCTCGGCGTTGGGCTATTTCTTCTTCTCCGGCCTGCGCTCGTTCGCCCTGCTGTTCACCACCAGCCACTACGGCATCTCCAAGGCAGTAGCCAGCGCACTGACCCTGGTGGTGGGGATTGGCGCGCTCACCGGCGTCTACCTCGGTGGTCGTATCGCTGACCGGCTACTGCGTCGCGGCTGGATCAACGCGCGGGTGCTCATCCCCGCGGTGTCGCTCCTGGCGATTACCCTCGTGTTCGCGCCCGGGGTCACCACCACCTCAGTGGCGGTGGCCCTGCCGCTGCTCACTCTGGGCGCTGCCCTGCTCGGCGCGGCCAACCCGCCGATGGACGCGGCTCGCCTCGACATCATCCATCCCGCGCTGTGGGGCCGCGCCGAGGCGATCCGCACCGTGCTGCGCACGCTCGGCGAGGCGGGCGCACCGGTGCTGTTCGGCCTGGTGTCGCAGAGCGTCTTCCACGGTGGCAAGCACGGCTTGGAGTACACCTTCCTGCTTTTCCTGATCACGTTGATCGCCGCCGGGCTGCTCGCGCTCACCGCGATGCGCACCTACCCTCGCGATGTGGCCACCGCCGCCGCCTCCCACCGCCTCATATCACCGAGCCCCTAACCCCGACATGGAGACATATCGGGGTTGTGAAGGTGCCTTTGACCCCAATATGGCTCCATGTCGGGAGCAGAGGCGGGCCGGGCAAGTGCGGCGCGGGCTCAGGCGGGGCAGGCTCAGGCGGGGCGCGCTCAGCCGGTGCGGTACTGGTCGAGGTCGGCGTGCTTGACGTCCAGGCCTAGGCCGGGGCGCGAGCGATCCGGGCGAAGCACGCCACCTGGTTGCGGCTCGAGCACCCCGTCGAAGGCGATCCGCTCGATGCGGACGTGGTCGTGGAAGTACTCCAGGTGCCGCAAGTGCCACACCGCGGTACCCACCTGCGCGCTCACCTGAGGGGCGCAGTGCAGGGACAGCTCGATGGTGCGCGCGTCACACAGGGCCGCGACGCGTAGCACCCCCGAGATGCCCAGCGCCCGCGTCACATCGGCCTGCAGGCAATCCACCGCCCCGGCGTCCAGCATCTGCTGGAAGTACGGCAAGTGGTAGCCGTACTCGCCGGCCGCGATGTCCATTCCGCCAGGTCCGCGGTCCCGCAGCAACCGCAGACCCTCGAGGTCGTCCGAGCTGACCGGCTCTTCGAACCAGCGCACCCCGTGCTCGCCGAACCGGTGCGCCCACAGCAACGCATCCTTGCGGGTGTAAGCGCCATTGGCGTCCACAAACAACGCGGTGGCATCGCCGATCGCCTTGCGTGCCGCGGCCACCCGCTGCGGGTCAGCGTCCGGATCGCGGCCGACCTTCATCTTCACCCGCGGGATGCCCGCCTCGACCCACCCCGCGAGCTGGTCGGCGAGGGTGGCGTTGTCGTAAGAGGTGAACCCGCCACTGCCGTAGATCGGGGTGGCCTCGTGCACCGCACCGATCGCGGTCACCAGCGGCACCTCCAGCAGCCGGGCCTGCAGGTCCCACAGCGCAATGTCCACCGCGGAGATCGCCATCGCCACCACGCCGGGCTTGCCCAGGTTGCGCACCGCGTGCTGCATCGCCGCCCAGGACGCTGCCGGGGTCAGCGCATCCTGCCCCGTCACCGCCCCGGAGAGCTTGTTGCTCACGACCGTCGCGACCGAGGACCCGCCATAGGTGTAGCCGATGCCGGTGCATCCGGCCGCGTGCGCGGTCACCAGCACCAACGTGGTGGAATCCCACGCCAGGGTGCCGTCCGATTCTGGGCTGTCGGTCGGGATCTGGTAACTCGATACGTCCAGGCGCTCAACCGAGACCGCATCTTTTGCTCTAGTCATCGCCTCACGCCTTCCCCCCACCCGCCGCAGCCAAACCCGTGGGCGGATGCGTCGTGACCCGACGTTACCGACATTTGGAGCACCGAAATCCTCGAGAACGTCGAGTTCGCGCCGCGACCCGGGCTAGCGCGGGAGTTAGGCGGCGAAAAGGAGGGTGAGGCCGCTGACCGTGTAGGCGACCATCAAGACCATCAGGGGGAGCTGCCCGATGATGGCTTCGCCGTGCGGGAACAGCGCGACCGAGCGATCGTGGGCGCTGATCACGGCGAGGACGTGACCCACCACGACTGCGGTGACCTGTATGAATGCGATACCTGTGGTGGTTATCAGGCCGTAGTTGACTGCGGGGCTGATCGCGCTGTGGCTATCCAGCGGCCCGGCCAGCAAGGTGATGCCCTGCTGGCCCTGGAAGAGCAGCAGCGAAAAGTAATGCGCGATCACGTATCCCACCACAATGGGAATGATGGTGTGCGCGAGTAGGCCGGGGACCGGCCGGCGGCCCCGGGAACCGGCGCGGCCGGCCAGCAACGTCGCGCCGATGAACGTGACGGCCACCAGCGCGATCATGGCGAGCAACCCGGCAGTAGCCAGCAACACGGCCGGCACCGGAACCGTCTGGGTGGCGTTCGCCCACTGCGACGACCCCGAGAGGGTGTCGAAGAACGTCGAGCCCAGCAGCACTGCGATCAGCACCACCACACCAGGTGTGGGCCCGAACGTGGCGGCTCCGTCCAGCGGGCTGCGCACCACCAGGCGGCCATCATCCCGCCGGCCGAACGGTGACATCGTGGCCACGATCGAGGAGTACACCTCGAACCCGTCGCCGGTGGCGAACCAGCCAGCGCCGAACAGCAGCGCCGCGCCCAGCTGGATGGCCGAATAGCTGCCCAGATATAGCAGCAGCACGGTCACCGAGTCCCGGTTCGGCGCAGCCAGCTCCAACCACACGAACGACAGCAGCGACAGCGCAGCCGGCCAGTAGCCGACCCAGCGCGGCAGCGACACCAGTCCCCGGTCGGCGGGAATGTGCGTGATGGCGGCGAGCAGCGCATGGACGGTGCGCAGCGGGTTGACCCAGCGCCACACCGGACCGAAGAGCAGCGACAGCGGCACAATCCCTACCCAGAACAGCACGTACACGGCATACGGCAGTGGATTTCGCCCATCGTCGGGCACCAACACCGCGGTCGCGATCACGTAGGCCGTAGCCAGCAGGCCGAGCAGGCGCAGCAACCACCGGAAGCCGCCGCTGTCCACCAGGTGCATGACCGGTAACGGCACCTGGCGCCCTGCTGCCCCGGCTCGCAACCGTGGCGAGCGCCACAGCAAGCCGAGCCCGAAGAAGGAGGCCAGCAACGCCAGCACCGCACCCTGTACCAGCAGGTCCAGCGGCAACGGCAGGTCGCGTCGACCCTCGATGCCGTGCGCGAGGAACTGTGTCGTGGCCACCCCGAACGTCACTCGGCCCGAGCGTCTTCCGCACGGGCTACGCGCACGAGGCGCACTCCGGCAACGATCAATCCCAGCGCGCTCGCGTAGGCGAGTGTGGTCAAGCCACGGTCCAGCGCGGCCGGACCGGCGAACGGCAGCTGCGAATTCCACAGCACGGTGATGTCGGTGGCTGCCAGGACCAGCACGATGGCGCCGACCGTGACGAGCCGGTCCGGCGCCGAGGGGCTCCTGCGCAGCGTGCTGCGCACCGCCACCGCACCGATCAGCAGGCTGAACCCTGCCACCAGCCCGACCCCCACCCAACCGAACAGCGATCCGCTTTGCTGCGTCGCGAACCCGGTGCCGAGCACGTGCGCCACGAAGGCCAGAATCCCGGCGCCGATGGCAGCCGCTATCGGGCGATGCCAGTTGCGGGTCCACCCGGTAGCCCCAACCGCGATGCAGACCAGTGCCAGCAGCACTAACCACGGCCACGGCGACGGTGGGGGTATCCGCTGGATAGTGCCGTCCACAGTGACCTGCTCACCGTCCACCACCAGCGGCAGCGTCCACGGCGTGGCCGCCGTTGACGACGTGGGCGGCGCGCTGATGCGCGCGTCCGTCCAGGTGGCGCTGGTTCCGGTCTGCAGCCGGGTCCACCTCGGCGCGGCCGTGGGACCAGCCGAGGCCCCGGCACGCTGGGTTTGCACGGTCTCGGCCGCAGTCGCACTGAGCTCGTTGACCTGCACCTGGTTGCCCGACAGCCGCAGGAACGGCTCACCCTGGTAGCCCCGGACCACGATCGCCGCCGCGCCGTGGTTGGTGACGCGCACCCACTGCCCACCCAGGCCCACGGTCACCCCAACGGTCGGTACCGCTGGGCGGATCGCGGTCACCGTCGTCCGATAGTCGGTGGGCGTCCCGCCGGCTCCGACAATGTGCGCGGCCGCCGGCACCGGGTTGATCAGCGCGAGCATGCCGGTGAGCACCGCCGTCACGACCACCGATGCGACGGCGTGCCCGACCTTTCGCACCTCCACCCCCGATCTGCTTTCTGGTTGTACGTACGAGTTCCCCGCGCGGTTCACTCCGCCAGCAGCTCGGCGATTTCGTAGGTGTTCAAGGCTGCGCCTTTGCGCAGATTGTCGCCACAGACGAAGAAATCCAGCGTGTTGGGAAAGTCCAGGGCTTGGCGGATCCGGCCGACATAGGTCGGGTCGGTGCCGACCACCGCGGCGGGAGTCGGCCACAGCCCCGCGGCCGGATCATCGACCAGCACGATGGTCGGTTGCGCGGCGAGCACGTTACGGGCCTGGACCACGGTGACCGGCTGGGCGAACCGCGCGTGCACCGCCAGCGCGTGGGTGGTGACCACCGGCACCCGCACGCAGGTGGCCGATACCTTCAGATCCGGGATGCCGAGGATCTTGCGAGACTCGTTGCGGACCTTCAGCTCCTCGGAGCTCCAGCCCTCCGCCTTAAGCGAGCCGGCCCAGGGCACCACGTTCATCGCCAGCGGCGCCGGGAACGGTGACTGCTCGGGCAGCCCCGCGGCGGCCAGCGCTTCGGCAACGTCCCCAGCGCGCAGCCCGACACCCTTGCCGGCCACCGCCGCGAGCTCGGCGTACAGGCGATCCACTCCACCGCGGCCCGCACCGGAGGCGGCCTGGTAACTGGCCACTACGAGCTCGGTGAGCCCGAACTGGCGGTGCAGAGCACCGACCGCGGTCATCATCGACAGGGTCGTGCAGTTGGGATTGGCGACGATGCCCTTCGGCCGCACCGCCGCGTCAACTGCGTTGATTTCGGGGACGACCAGGGGGACGTCCGGGTCCAGCCGGAAGGCGGCGGAGTTGTCCACCACGACTGCTCCCCGCCGCGCCGCGACCGGGGCCCACTGCCGGGAAACCTCATCGGGTACGTCGAACATTGCGATGTCAACGCCGTCGAACGCCTCGGGGGTCAGTTCGACAACGACGCGCTGTACGTCCCGCACGGTGAGCTGCTTGCCCGCCGAGCGAGCCGACGCGATCAACCGGATCTCGCCCCAGGGCACCGTGGGCCGCGAGTTGATGATGTCAATCATGACGCTGCCGACGGCTCCCGTGGCTCCGACCACGGCCAGCGTAGGTGCCATTAGCGCCCACTCCCGGCGTGGACGATAGCCGGCTCGTCCCCGCCCAGGTCGAACGCCTCGTGAATGGCCCGGACCGCGTCGTCTAGCTGCTCGGCACGAACCAGCACGGAAATCCGGATCTCCGAGGTGCTGATGGTCTCGATGTTCACCCCGGCCTGGGCGAGCGCCTCGCAGAACCGGGCGGTGACGCCGGGATGCGAGCGCATCCCCGCGCCGATCAGCGAGACCTTGCCGACATGGTTGTCACACAGCACGTCCTCGAAACCGATCTTCGGCTGCGCCTCCCGCAGCGCCTTGACCGCGATCGGGGCGTCCAGCTTGGGCAGCGTGAAGGTGACGTCGGTGCGGCGGGTGTCACTGTGCGAGATGTTCTGCAGGACCATGTCAATGTTGATCTCGGCGTCGGCGATGACCCGGAAGATGTGAGCGGCCTTGCCCAGCTCGTCCGGTACCGCAGTGACGGTGATCTTCGACTCGGACCGGTCGTGCGCGACGCCGGTGAGCATGGCCTGTTCCATGGTGAGGTCCTCCACTGATCCCGCCACCATGGTGCCGCTATTGCGGCTGAACGACGAGCGGACGTGGACCGCAACGTGGTTTCGGCGGGCGTACTCGACGCATCGCAACATCAACACCCGGGCGCCGCTGGCTGCCATCTCTAGCATCTCTTCGTAGGTGATGGTCTCGAGCTTGCGTGCGTTGGGCACGATCCGTGGATCAGCGGAGTACACCCCGTCGACGTCGGTGTAGATCTCGCACACATCAGCCTTGAGCGCCGCAGCCAACGCCACCGCGGTGACGTCGGAGCCGCCGCGACCCAAAGTGGTCACATCTTTGGTGTCTTGGGACACCCCCTGGAAGCCGGCCACCAGCGCCACCGCGCCCTGGTCCAGCGCGCGGCGCACCCTGCTCGGTGTCACGTCGATGATCCGGGCCCGGCCGTGCGCAGCGGTGGTGATCACGCCGGCCTGCGAACCGGTGAACGAGCGGGCGTCTATGCCGCGGTCGTGCACCGCCATCGCGACCAGCGCGTTGGAGATCCGCTCTCCCGCGGTGAGCAGCATGTCCAGCTCCCGCTGATGGGGTTGCGCAGATACCTCAGCGGCGAGATCGAGCAGCTCGTCTGAGGTGTCACCCATCGCCGAGACCACCACGACGACCTCATTGCCGTCCTTGCGGGTCTCCACGATCCGATCGGCTACCTTCTTGATCCGCTCGGCGCTGTCCACCGATGAGCCACCGTACTTCTGGACGACGAGCGCCACCCCGACCTCCCGTCTGGCCGCACACGGACAGGCCGTGCCCCCGGTTGCCCGGGGACACGGCCTGAAACCCTTCGGCGCCT
>DASQVU010000003.1:0-5210 GCA_035640615.1 Pseudonocardiaceae bacterium | reverse complement strand
CCCGGCTGGTCGAGCTGCTACTCGGCGAGCGGCTCTCGGTCGCCGATGGGCGGGTGCATATCACTGGATTGGCCACGGGGCTGCCGGATGCGGTACGCAGCGGGATCGCCGAAATTCGCAAGGACCTCGCACAGCGGCCATTCGCCGCGCCCGAGGCGAACCGACTCGCCGAGCTCGGGCTGGGTCCCAAACAGCTCGCGGCCGCGGTTCGGGCCGGCGAGCTGGTCAAGATCGCTGAGGGCATCTACCTGGCTCCCGGCGCGGAGCAGCAAGCCCTGCACCGCCTGCGCAAGCTGACCAACCCGTTCACCCTCAGCCAGGCGCGGCAAGCGCTGGACACGACCCGCCGAGTCGCCGTCCCGATCATGGAAATGCTGGCCCGCCGCGGGATGAGCCGCCAACTTCCCGATGGCACCCACGAACTCGTTTAGACGCTCCATTCGCGGGTACGCCCCGCGCGACACGGGCGTCCAGTCAGGCGGGTGGCCATGGCGGTGGTTGATTTCGAGTCAGCGCGCGCGGTGGCCGATGCGGTCCTGTACGAGGGTTACCTGCTCTATCCCTACCGCCGCTCGTCCGGCAAGAACCGGGTGCGCTGGCAGTTCGGCGTGCTGGCGCCGCGCAGCTGGGTGGAGGCGACCGGGGTTATCGGCACGAGCGTGGCCGGCTCGGCGGACGCCTGGCACCAGCAGACCGAGTGCCTGCTACAGGCACCGGATGCGGCCATCGTCCACGTGCGCCTGCGGTTTTTGCAGCTTCAGCACCGAGCGGTGGAAACCCGCAACCCGGACGGCACCTTCCAGCAGTGCGACGTGCTCGAGGCCAACGGCCAGCGGCACCTGACCTTTGACGAAGCCGTGCCGCGGGAGTTCGACATCGCCGTGCCGGTCGATCAGCTGCGGGGCGAGGGGCA
The DNA here is from genome assembly GCA_035640615.1 of Pseudonocardiaceae bacterium. Taxonomy (GTDB): domain Bacteria; phylum Actinomycetota; class Actinomycetes; order Mycobacteriales; family Pseudonocardiaceae. Next base: position 4,297 of record DASQVU010000003.1, on the reverse strand, counting down.
CACCACCGCCATCGAGATCCCCGGCGGGGAGGACGTCGAACCGCTGGGTGACCAGGGCCGGCTGGTCCGCTGCCGCTGGCCGCTGTCGGCGATCGCGCACCTGTCGATCACCCCGACAGACGCACCGTTCCCGCTACACAAGCTGCGTCTGGTCACCAGGAACACCGCAGACGGGATCGCCACCACCGCACCGCGCACCGAAGCGCTACAAAGATCGCTGGTCGCCACCCACTCGCTGCTGGGTGTCCAGGGCGGATCCTTCCTGTCCCTGCTCGACCCACCGGCGTGGGCCGCATCAGCGGCAAAGGAATGCCGCAACGTCCACACATTCCCAGTGCTGGCCGGCGACCCAGCAAACCCGAACGTGATGCTGTCCTCGCCGATCTTGATGGATTACGACTACCCCAAGGTCAGCCCGGAAAGCCCGGGCGACCTGTTCGACGCGACGGAGATCGACGAGATCTTGTCGTTGCGCACTCTAACCCTCACCGAGGAGGAGAAACGCGAAGCACGGGCCACCGACCCCCGCGCCGCCGCGATCATCGACCGGGTCGAGGAGTTCCCACGTGAGGTGCTCGAGCGCCTGCACGGAGCGGTCCGCTCGCTGCGCCCAGTGACGCACCAATACAACCCGAGAAGGGAGGGACCGGATGGATGCCATTGAGCTGCTGTGCCACGACCACCGCATGGTCGAGCAGCTATTCCGCGATTACCAGGCGGCCGGCAGCGACACCCAGCGGCGCGGGGTGGTGGAGATCGTCGTGCGTGAACTGTCCAAACACGCCGCGCTGGAAGAGCTGATGTTCTACCCGCTGGCCAGGAAGGTCCTGCCGAACGGCGACAAGGAGATCGACGAGCACCTCACCGAGCATCTGAGTGTCAAGAAGACCCTGGCCGCCCTGGATCAGCTCTCCGAAGGTGACGAGCGGACCGGCGAGCTGATGGCAGAGCTGCAGAAAGAGATCGAGCACCACGTGGCCGAGGAAGAGAGCCAGTTGATGCCGCAGATGCGCGAAGCGGTCGATCAGGAGGCCCTCGACGAGCTGGGGCAGGCGCTCGACGTGGCCAAGCAGACCGCCCCGACCCGGCCGCACCCACAGGCACCCGACACGGCACCAGGACTGACCCTGGCTGGACCGGTTGCCGCGATTTACGACCGACTCCGTGACCGGTTGCAAGGGAGGCCCCTGACATGAGTATCGATCCGGGAACCAACGAAGTGGCGAGCAAGCCGACGAGCCAGCAGGCCAGGCAGGGCTTCGAGCACATCGACATCCTCTGGATCTCCGAGGGCATGAGCTGTGACGGGGACACGGTGTCGGTGACCGCGGCATCCCAGCCCCCGATCGAGGACGTGATCCTCGGCCTCGTCCCGGGGCTACCGAAGATCAGCCTGCACAACAAGGTGCTGTCGCCGACGTTGGGTGGGGAGGCCTTCCTCGCGCCGTTCCGCGCTGCCGCCCGCGGTGAGCTGGAGCCATTCATCCTGGTGATCGAGGGCTCGATCCCGAACCAGAACATCATCGAGGGGGACGGCTACTGGACGTCGTTCGGCAACGACCTGGAAACCGGGGAGCCGCTGACCCTGAACTGGTGGATCGACCAGCTGGCACCCAAAGCTTGGGCCGTGGTCGCCGTGGGCACCTGCGCAGCCTACGGCGGGATCCACGCGATGGCAGGCAACCCCACCGGCAGCATGGGCCTGGCTGACTACCTGGGCTGGGACTTCAAGTCCACCGGCGCGCTGCCCATCGTGAACATCCCCGGGTGCCCGGTCCAGCCGGACAACTTCATGGAGACGCTCACCTGGGTGCTCTACCACGCGGCCGGCGCCGCACCGCCGCCACCGCTGGACCACATGCTGCGCCCGCAGTGGATCTTCGGCAAGACCGTGCACGAAGGTTGCGACCGGGCCGCCTACTACGAGCAGGCGGATTTCGCCAAGGACTACAACTCACCGAAGTGCCAGGTGAAGGTCGGCTGCTGGGGTCCGGTGGTCAACTGCAACGTGCCTAAGCGCGGCTGGATGGGCGGCGTCGGTGGTTGCCCCAACGTCGGCGGCATCTGCATCGGCTGCACGATGCCGGGCTTCCCGGACAAGTTCATGCCGTTCATGGACGCCCCACCCGGCGGCAGCCTGTCGTCGATGCTCAACAAGCCGTACGGCGCGTTCATCCGGCGGATGCGCACCATTACCAACATCACGCTCAACGAGGAACCGAAGTGGCATCACAACGGACCGAGGTTGACCAGCGGGTACAACCCGCGCTGGCGCCCTGACGGCTCCCGGCCGAGCAAGACCAAAGCGCGCAGCTGAGCGGAATCGGAGAGGAATACAGCTATGACGGCAACCGAGCAGGCCCCGGCCGGGACCAAGCGCCCCCAGATCGTGGAGATGTCGTGGGATCCGATCACCCGCATCATCGGCAACCTCGGCATCTACACCAAGATTGATTTCGCTAATCAGAAGGTGACGGAGTGCTATAGCACATCGTCGCTGTTTCGCGGCTACTCCGTGTTCATGAAGGGCAAGGACCCGCGGGATGCGGGTTTCATCACCAGCCGGATCTGCGGCATCTGCGGTGACAACCACACCACCTGCTCGGTCTACGCCCAGAACATGGCCTACGGCATCGACACCCCGCCGCTGGCCGAACACATCATCAACCTCGGCGAGGCCGCGGAGTACATGTTCGACCACACGCTGTTCCAGGACAACCTGGTGTTCGTGGACTTCTGCGAGGCAATGATCAAGGACACCAATCCCAGCGTGCTCGCCCGTGCCGAGAAGACCGAAGCGCGCAACGCCAAGATCCACGGCTACCGCACCATCGCCGACATCATGCGCGCCTACAACCCGTTCGAGGGGGCGGTCTACAAGCAGGCGTTGCAGGTCAGCCGCACCACCCGCGAGATGTTCTGCAAGATGGAAGGCCGCCACGTGCACCCGTCGACGGTCTATCCCGGCGGGGTCGGCACCATGCCCGAGCCGACCCTGTTCACCGACTACCTCACCCGGCTGCTGTCGATCCTCGACTTCGTCAAGCAGGCCGTCGCGATGAACGACGACGTGTTCGACTTCTTCTACGAGGCGCTACCCGGCTACGAGGAAGTGGGGCGCCGCCGGATCCTGCTCGGCTGCTGGGGCGCCTACCAGGACCCGACCGCCTGCGACTACAAATACGAGCACATGACGGACTGGGGCCGGGCCATGAAGGTCACCCCCGGGATCGTCGTCGACGGCCAGCTGGTCACCACCGACCTGGTGGACATCAACCTGGGCATCCGCATCTTGCTGGGCAGCTCCTACTACGAAGACTGGATCAACGAGGAGCCCTTCGTCACGCACGACCCGCTGGGCAACCCGGTGGACATGCGCCACCCGTGGAACCAGACCACCCTTCCGCTGCCGCAGAAGCGGAATTTCGACGGTAACTACAGCTGGGTGATGAGCCCCCGCTGGCTCGACAAGCGCACCGGTGACCACCTCGCGCTGGACACCGGCGGTGGCCCGCTGGCCCGGCTGTGGACCACCGCGCTGGCCGGACTGGTCAACACCGAGTACGTCAAGTCGACGGGCTCCAGCGTACTGATCTCGCTGCCGAAGAGTGAGAAGCTGCCCGAGATGACGCTGGAGTGGAAGATCCCGAAGTGGGCCAACGCGATCGAGCGCAACCGGGCCCGGACGTACTTCGTGGCGTACTCGGCGGCGCTGGCCGTGCACTTCCTGGACGTTGCGCTGGATCTCATCCGGGGCGGCGACACGAAGGTGTTCAACAACTTCTCGGTCCCCGACGAGGCGGTCGGCTGTGGCTTCCACGAGGCGGTGCGCGGCGTGCTGTCGCACCACCTGGTCATTAAGGACGGGAAGATCGCGAACTACCACCCGTACCCGCCGACACCATGGAACGGCAGCCCGCGGGACTCCTACGGCACGCCAGGCCCTTATGAGGACGCGGTCCAGGACATGCCGATCTTCGAGGAGAACAGGCCGGAGAATTTCAAGGGTGTGGACATCATGCGCGCGGTGCGCAGCTTCGATCCGTGCCTGCCGTGCGGGGTGCACATGCATCTCGGCAAGGGCCGGGTGCTGAAGAAACTGCACTCGCCAATGTTCGGGGCCAGCCATGGCTGAACCGGTCGGCGAGGCAACGGCCCGGCTCGACGACGCCGCGGTGCGCGACCGGCTCACCCGGCTCGATGGGCTGCTCGAGCAGGTGGAGGCCATTCCCGGCCCGTCCGGGGAGATCGCACTGGAGGCGGTCTCCGCGCTGGCGGAGGTCTACGGCGAGGCGCT
>DASQVU010000002.1:0-3326 GCA_035640615.1 Pseudonocardiaceae bacterium | reverse complement strand
GGCGGTCTGGCGCTGGCTCTGAACCTGATCATTTACCTGGGACGCGATCAGCTTGGGCTGTCCGAGCCAGCCGCGGTACGGCTGTGCTTCGTCACCGCCGGGCTGTGGTGGGCCGCCTTCACCTTGATCCCGTTGGCCCGGATGCGCCGCTACCAGCCGCCGCAAGGCACCGAGCGCGGCCTGCAGATGTTGACCGCCGGTTTCCGCCAACTCGCCGGCACGCTGCGCAGCGCCCGGGCATACCCGTTGACGCTGGGTTTCCTCGCCGCATACCTGATCTACAGCGACGGGATCGCCACCGTGGCCAGCGTTGCTGGCCAGTATGGCGATCTGGAACTGGGATTGGCCAGCAGCATACTGATCAGCACCATTTTGATGGTGCAGTTTGTGGCCTTTGGCGGCGCGCTCCTGCACGGTTGGCTGGCCCGCCGGTTCGGCGCCAAGCACACCATCATGGGCAGCTTGGTGTTCTGGGTGGCCGTGATCGTCGCGGCGTACTTCATCCGCGCCGGTGATCGAGCTCAGTTCTACGCGGTAGCGGTAGGAATCGGGCTGGTGTTGGGTGGGACCAGCGCACTGTCCCGTTCGCTGTTTAGCCAGCTGGTGCCGGCGGGCAGAGAAGCCGAATACTTCGCGGTGTACGAGATCGGCGAGCAGGCTACCTCCACGGTGGGACCGTTGTTGTTCGGTGTCATCGGGGCTGCCACCGGCTCGTTCCGTCCAGCCATCCTGTCGCTGGTCGGCTTCTTTCTCCTCGGTTTCGTGCTGGTCTCGCTCATCCCGGTTCGCTGCGCGATCCGCGCGGTCGGCAACCCGCAACCGGCGGTCGTCTAGAACTTCGTCTGCGCAGACCGCCCCACCCGAATGGGTAGTGTTGTGCACTTCGAGTGAGGTAACAGGTCACATTGCCGGGTCGATTCACCCTGTGTGGGCGATGCTGGTCCGATACCTGCTTGCAGGGTCAACACATCAGTTGCGTTGCAGTGAGACATCACCGGTCCGGACCTGCCCGTGTCGCCCGGGGGCCCGGGAATGTTGAGGACCTTCCTCGACGTTACACCCGGTGCGCTGGATCCGGGGACCGCACGGTCTTCGGCCCGGAGAGAGGAGACGCCATGGCCGACCGCGTTCTTCGTGGCAGCAGGCTCGGAACAGTCAGTTACGAGACCGACCGCGACCATGATCTTGCTCCTCGCCGGCCGGTGATCTACGGCTGCCCCAAGGGCCATAACTTCGCCGTCTCGTTCGCCGATGATGCCGAACCGCCGATGATGTGGGAGTGCCGGCTGCACGGCAACGAGTCCAGACTCGTTGATGGTGACGAGCCGCAGCCGAAAAAGATGAAGCCGCCGCGCACCCACTGGGACATGCTGTTGGAGCGACGTAGTATTCCTGAGCTCGAAGAACTGCTCGATGAGCGGCTCGCCGAGCTTCGCGGACGTCGGTCTCGCTCTGCCTGAGCTGCGCACCCACCGTCACAGTTCGCTGGGTTGCGTGGCGGTCCTTGCCGGATCGGTGTTGGACCGACGCAGACGGGCTCCGCGGCGCCGCAGCCCCCAGGCGGTCACCCGCCACAGTGCTTCCAGCACGATGGCGCTGGTCATCTTGGACTGGCCTTGTTCACGTTCGGTGAACACGATGGGAACCTCGACCACGGTGAAACCGTCGCGCACCGAGCGCCAGGCCAGGTCGACCTGAAAGCAGTACCCCCGAGAGGCCACGGTACTCAGATCGACGCTTTCCAGCACGTGTCGCCGGTAGGCGCGGAAGCCACCCGTCAGGTCGTTGATACCTACGTCCAATGCGATCCGCGCGTAGTAGTTGGCGCCACGGGATAGCCACTCCCGGTATCGGGGCCAGTTCACCACCCGTCCATGTGGGACGTAACGGGAACCCAACACGACGTCAGCACCAGCGGCACCGTCGCAATGCGTGCTCAGCGCGTCCAGCAGGCGAGGAAGATCCTCCGGAGCGTGCGACCCATCCGCGTCCATCTCCACCAGGACGTCATAGCCACGATCCAGCGCCCACTGGAATCCGGCCACGTAGGCGGCACCCAGACCGGCCTTGCTTGCCCGGTGCAGGACATGCAGCCGGCTGTCGGCAGCAGCGAGGTCGTCGGCCAGCGCCCCAGTGCCATCGGGGCTGCTGTCGTCCACCACCAGCGCATGCGCGTCAGGTACCGCGGCGTGCAGCCGGTTCAGCACTCCCGGCAGGCTGGCCAGCTCGTTGTAGGTCGGTATCACCACGATGGTTCGACCGACCCCTTTGACGTGCCCGCCGCGCTGATCCGTCATCGACGTCCTCCTTCGCCGGCGCACCTCGCCGATCCCTTACGGTAGGTCGACCGTGCATCCCCAGGGCCGCCGCCAGCGCGACCACGCCAAGCGCGACCAAGGCCCACTCTGGCGCCGGGCCGAGCCGAGTGGCGAGCGTAGTACCTGAGCGCAACGGGACCCGGGCCACCAGCACATCCGGAGTGAAGAGCCTGGACTCCTGCGTGACCGTACCGTCTGGGGCGATCACTGCGCTGACCCCGCTGGTTGCGGCCACCAGCACGGTGCGGCCGTGCTCGACCGCGCGGACCCGCGAGATCGCCTGCTGCTGGTACGTCATCTGGGTGAAGCCGAAGGTGGCATTGTTCGTCGGCACGGCGAGCACCTGGGCCCCGGAGCGGACGCTCTGGCGCACCAGATCATCGAAGATCACCTCGTAGCAGGTCGCTATCCCGACGCGAACTCCCCCGAGGTCCACCGCTCCATTTCCGTTGCCCGGCACGAAGTCGCCGCCGCGATCGACGTACGGGCTGAATAGCCGGAAGAAACTCCGGTAGGGCACGTACTCCCCGAACGGCTGCACCCGGCGCTTATCGTGGCGCTGTCCAGGCCCTGTTTGTGGATCCCACACGATCATCGTGTTGGTCTCATGCCCGTCATCGGTGCGCAATACGGCGCCGACCAGGATCGGTACGCCGATCGCTCGGGCTGCCTGATCGATCACCAATCGAGCATCCGGATTCCGCAGTGGGTCGATGTCGGACGAGTTTTCCGGCCAGATCACCAGCGCGGGCCGTGGATAACGGCCTACTGCCACGTCGGCCGCCAGCGCCATGGTGCGCGCAACGTGGTTGTCCAGCACGGCGCGTCGCTGGGCGTTGAAGTCCAACCCCGCGCGGGGCACGTTTCCTTGGATCAGCGCAACCACCGCCTGCCCGTCGATGGCGGTGGTTGCCACGGCCATGCTTGCCAGTAACCCGGCAATCACCGGGCACACCGCGAACAAGGCGGGTACGAGGAGCGTTTTGCGCCGGCCTTGGGCGGCGCGGC
>DASQVU010000001.1:0-7301 GCA_035640615.1 Pseudonocardiaceae bacterium | reverse complement strand
AGCGAGCCGTCCAGCTGCGCGGCAGTTCGCGGGCCGACGATCGGCGCGGTCACCCCCTCTTGATGCAGCAACCACGCCAAACCGACGTTGGCCGGATCCTCGCCAAGGTCGGCGCACAGCTTCTCGTAGGCGTCGATGCGCTCGCGATGTGTTTCTAGCCTGCCGGCCGAGAAATCCGAAGTGCTTCGCGAACCGGTGCCCTCGCGTTGCTTGCGCAGCACCCCACCGAGCAGCCCGCCCTGCAGCGGCGACCACGGGATCACGCCGATGCCGTAGTGCCGGGCGGCGGGCAGCACCTCAAGCTCGATCCACCGGTTGAGCAGGTTGTAAATGGACTGCTCACTGACCAGCCCGATGATGTGCTGCCGGCGGGCCGCCTCTTGCGCAGCGGCCAGGTGCCAGCCGGCGAAGTTCGACGAGCCGACGTAGATGATCTTACCTTGTTGCCGGAGCACCGACATGGCCTCCCAGATCTCTTCCCACGGGGTGGCCCGGTCCACGTGATGCATCTGGTAGAGGTCGATGTAGTCGGTCTGCAGCCGGCGCAGCGACCCGTCGCAGGCCCGCCGGATGTTCAAAGCGGAAAGCTTGTTGTCGTTGGGCCAGTCCCCCATGGAGCCATATAGCTTGGTCGCCAGCACGGTGCGCTCCCGGCGTCCGCCGCCAGTGGCGAACCATCGGCCGATGATCTGCTCGGTGACCCCCTTGCCCTTCTGCCAGCCGTAGACGTTGGCCGTATCGAAGAAGTTGATGCCGTGCTCGTGTGCCCGATCCATGATCGTGCGACTGTCCGCCTCGGAAGTCTCCGGGCCGAAGTTCATCGTGCCGAGGCACAGTCGGGACACCGACAGGCCGCTACGGCCTAACTGCGTGTAATCCATGCTTACCAGCCTCGCACCAGGGCGGGCGCTAGACCACCGGAGACCCTATCGGTGCAGCCACTACTGGGTTGAGCAACGCAGCGCCGGAAGCCTCCCGGGCATTCCGGCCGCGTTAACTGGCTGAGCTGAATCGTCAACCGTGCGGAACCGGCCTTGACCGGGGCCTGGGTCGACAATGCAGGCTGGTCGGCATGAGCGCCATACCACAGATCGAGGTGGCTGGAGTCCACTCGGAGCTCTTCGGACCGAGCCGCCGCACCACCACGATCGGCCTGCTCTTGCTGGTCAGCATGGTGGCGTTCGAGGCAATGGGGGTGGGCACTGCCATGCCGGCCCTGGTGGCCGACATCGGCGCGCTCTCGCTGTACGCGTGGCCATTCGTGGCGTTCATGGCGGCCGGCGTGTTCGGCACCGTGCTCGGCGGTCGATGGTGCGACGTCGCCGGACCCAAGATCCCACTGGTGGTGTCACCCGTGCTGTTCGGGACCGGGCTGGTGACAGCCGGCACGGCGGCCGCCATGCCGCAGCTGCTGTTGGGGCGGGTGCTGCAAGGTTGGGGTGCCGGCGTGCTGATGGTCGCGGCATACGTACTGATCGCGGTGGTGTACCCGGAGCGCTGCCGTCCCGCCGTCTTCGGGCTGATGTCCTCGGCGTGGGTACTGCCCTCGTTGATCGGCCCGCCGGTAGCCGGATTGGTGACCGAACGGCTGTCGTGGCACTGGGTCTTCCTAGGCCTGGTCCCCGTAGTGATGCTTGCGATCGGGCTGGTGGTACCCGCGGCGCGTCGGCTCGACCGCCCGGCGGCTGCGTCCGATCCCGCCAGCGCCACGCCGCGCCGGCGGGGACTGGTGCTGGCGGCGCTGGCCGCGGCGGCGGCGGTGTCCGTACTGAGCTGGGCATCCCAGCGCTCGACTGTTTCCGCGGCCGCAGTGGCCGGGGCGGCGTTGCTGCTGCTGGCGCCGTCGGTGCGCTGGCTGCTGCCCGCGGGGGTATTCCGGGCCCGCCGTGGGGTACCGGCCGTGGTGGCCGCCCGGGGTCTGCTCGCCGGGGTGTTCTTTACCACCAGTTCCTACCTGCCACTGATGCTTACCAGTACCCACCACTGGGCGTTGGCCGCCGCCGGGCTACCGCTGGTGGTCGGCTCGCTGGGCTGGTCGGCTGCCGCGGCATGGCAAGGACGCCATCCGGATCTTCCCCGTTCCAGACTGCTGCGAGCCGGATTTGCCCTGCTCACCGCGGGTACTGCCGGGCTGCTGCTGGTCGCACCTGCCTGGGGTGCGCCGTGGTTGGCGGTGCCGCTGTGGGGCGTCGCCGGCATCGGCATGGGTCTGGGCATGTCGTCGGTGTCGTTCCTGCTGCTGCAACAGTCCAGCGCTAGCGAGGTGGGGTTCCATTCGTCGGCCGCCCAGATGTCCGACCAGCTCAGCACCGCGATCCTGATCGGCGCTGGTGGGGCGTTGCTAGCGTTGCTGGCTGCTCCCGCGCTCGCGCTGCCGATGCTGCTCGCGGTCCTGGTTGGTCTCGGTGCGCTCGGTGCAACCATGGCCGGGCGCGTAGCCCGCGCACCGGCTGTCACGGCCCGCTCCCGACATGGAGACATATCGGGCTGATCGGGGCTCGAAAACCCCGATATGTCTCCATATCGGGAAGGGGGACGAGACTCAGCGCGGGAGGAGGGGGCCGCGCTGCAGCAGGGCGCGGAAGTCGCCGGCGGGCAGGGCGCGGGAGAACAGCCAGCCCTGGTAGGCGTCCACCCCGAGACCCCGCAACACCTGCAACTGGGCCACCGTCTCAACGCCTTCGGCGATGCAGGTGCGACCCATCGCATGAGCCATCTCGACCACCGCGCGGACCACCGCGATGTCTGACCGGTCGGCGTCTATTCCGGAGATGAACTGGCGGTCCATCTTGACGATCTGAGCGGGTAGCTCCTTGAGCCGGGCCAGCGAGGAATAACCGGTGCCGAAGTCGTCCACGGCAAACCGCGCCCCGCATTCGACCAGCTCGGTCATCGCCTGCCGGGTCGCGCTGGGCAGATCGATCAGCGTGGTCTCCAGCACCTCCACCACCAGCCGATCCCACGGCAACCCGCTGTCGGCCACCGCGTTCGCGACCATCGCCACAAAGGCGGGTTCGCCAGGATCGGAGAGGTTGACCGCGACCGAAACCGGCCGACCATCCCATGACACCCAGTCGCGTGCCTCGCGCAGTGCGGTACGCAGCACCCACCGGTCCAGCTCACGCATCAGACCACCCAGCTGCGCGACCGGCAGAAACACGTCTGGGCTGAGCATCCCGCGCTCCGGGTGCGGCCAGCGGATCAGCGCCTCGGCCGACACCACCACTCCATCAGGGCTGACCACCGGTTGGTAGTTCAACTGCAGTTCGTCGCGGGCCAACGCTTCGCGTAGCTCGCACTCCAGCTCGACCTGCCGATCGGCGGACGCAATCAGCGCCGCGTTGGCCATGGCGAAATGCCCGGTGCCACTGCGCTTCGCCTCGTACATGGCCGCGTCGGCGAAGCGCATCAAGTCTTGCGCCGTGCTAGTCGAGTCGTCGGGCACGGCTACCCCGATGGCGGCCGAGAGCCGGATCACCTGACCCCGCAGCGGGATCGCGGTACGTAACAGTCCTGAGACCCGAGCGACGAGGGAACCGATCCCTCCCTGAGCGGCAACGTCGGCGCAGACGACCACGAAGACGTCACCGGAAAGCCGGCCGGCGGTGCAACCCTGGGGTAACCCGTCGACCAGCCACCGCGCCAGCGCGACCAGCAGCTCATCGCCCGCATCGTGACCGAGCGCATCATTGACACGCTTGAAGTTGTTGACGCCGCAGAACAACACCGCGACGTCGGAGGCACCGGAGGCCAGCAGCTCGGTCAAGGAGTCCCTGATCGCGGCCCGGTTGGGTAGTCCGGTGAGCTCGTCATGGGTCGCGCGGTAGGTCAGCGCCTCGGCCACCCGGCGCCGCTCGGTGATGTCAGTGAAGATCACCAGAAGGAAGCGTTGACCGTCGTCTTGGACGGACGCCGAGATATGCAACTCGCAGTACACCGGGTCGCCGTCGGCGCGTAGCAGCATCCGCTGGGGCATCGTATAGCTCTCCGACCTGGCTGCATGGTGAGTTCGCCAGGGATACAGCTGGGTGGCCCGCTCCTCCGGGTGGATGAGCGCCTCGCAGCTCATGCCCCGCAGCGTCTCCAGGTCATAACCCAGCAGCTTGCACAGCGCCTCATTGGCGTCAACGAGCCGGTCGTTGTCATCGAAGATCCCGATGCCCACCGGGGTGATCGCCACCAGATCCGCGAAACGCTGGCTGGAGCGGATCATCCGGGCTTCCGCTGCGCGCTGCTCGGTGACGTCCTGCACCGTACCGACCAGTCGGGAGCCGCCCGAGGCATCGGCGATGGCGCCGCCGTGGCAGCGGACAGTGCGCACCGCGCCGTCCGGTCGTAGCACCCGGTGCTCGAAGGTCACTGGTGCCTGGTCGGCGACCAGCTGGCGCCACAGCCCGTCGACCCACTCCCGATCGTCCGGATGCACCAGGGACAGGAAGGTCTGGTAGGTGATGTGATCGGTGGGGACTCCGTAAAGCTCGCGCAGCTCTTCCGACCAGACCAGCCGGTCATGATCCGGATCCCACTCCCAGGTGCCGATGTGAACTACCCGCTGGGCCTGTGTCAACCGGTGCTGCTCAGCACGCAGCGCCCGTTCCAGCGCTCGCTCCTGGGTGACGTCCTGAACGGTGCCTATCAGTCGCAGCGGATCGCCCCAGCTCGAACGCTCGACCTGCACACGGCATAGGTAATGCAACGCACCGTGCTCGGGGTGGCCTCGGAAGTCCAGCTGCAGGATGTCCGAATCGATATCAGAAACCATCTCGTGGATTTGCTGGAGCAGCCGGGGAAGGTCCTCGGGATGGATATGGTGAAACGGGTCGGCCTCATGACCGTGATTGCCGAACAGTTCCGCCAGTGCCGGACTGTAGTGGATGTTGTTGGTGGGCCATTCCCAGACGAAGCTGCCAACCCGGGCGATCCGCTGCGCCTGCAGCAACTGGGCATGGTTCTCGGCCAGCTCACTGGTATCCGGTGGCGGGCCGGCGGTGTGCAGGTCGGAGACATCAACCAGAAACACCACGAGCAGGTCCGTGCCCGGCAACTGCCAGGACGCCACTCGCACCGGTACCGTCCGGCCGTCCGGGCCGATCAGCCGAGCGTCAACGGCGGCCTCAGCCATGTCCGTGGTTGCCGGTGCGCCCACCAACAACCTGTGCAGGGGCAGGCCGATCAACGAGTCCGGCAACCACCGTCCAGCGAGCTGGGCTGCCGCCGGATTGGCCTGCACGACTACGCCGCCCTGGCACACCAACGCGGGCGAGGCCGGTAGCGGGATCTGCGGGACCAGCGCTGAGTCGATCGCCTCAGGCGCAATCCAACCGAGCGAACTGGACCGGCCCGGCCGGAATACGGCAAGTGGGCGGCCAGGAGCGCGCCCGGCACCCTGTCCAGGGTCCAGCGATGCGGGCACGAAGTCGACCCGCTCAGCTCGCTCGGCCACAGCCCCACCCTCTCGCCGCGCAGCAGTGCCGCTGTCGCAACGACCTGTCACAACCCTGTCGTGTGCACCAACGCGCGAACCGGCGATTAGTTATGCGATCGCAGCCACCGCCTGTGACAGGCGATAGCGAACTGCCGCCGAAGTGGATCTAGAACGTCACCAGATCAGGTGGCTAATGTCGCATTGCGCCGTCAAGGGGTTAGCTAGGGGGCCTCGTGCAATTCCGTGAACTGGCCGTGCCGGGAGTGATCGAGTTCACACCGGCGGTCTTCCCCGACGCACGCGGCCAGTTCGTGGCGCCGTTCCAGCAGTCGTCGTTCATCAAGGCCACCGGTCACCCACTGCGGCTGGCCCAGTGCAATAACAGCGTCTCGCGCCGGGGCGTGATCCGCGGAGTGCATTTCTCCGACGTGCCGCCCGGGCAGGCCAAGTACGTGCACTGCGCCCGGGGGGCCCTGCTGGACGTCGCCGTCGACGTCCGGCTGGGTTCGCCGACGTTCGGCCGCTGGTGCTCGGTGCTGCTGGACACCAAGACCTATCGCGCGGTGTATCTCGCCGAAGGCATCGGGCATGCCTTTGCCGCGCTGGCTGACGACACCGTGATGTGTTACCTGTGTTCGACCGGATACGACCCCACCGCCGAACACACCGTGCATCCGCTGGATCCGGCTCTGCAACTACCCTGGCCGGCCAACCTCGAGCTGGTGCTGTCCGACAAGGACCGCACCGCCCCCACCCTCGCCGAAGCCGCCACAGCGGGCATCCTCCCCCACTGGTCAACCTGCCAGCGGCACTACGCCGATCTGCGCGCCGAAGTTATCCGGGGTCATTGACCCCGTTGAGCGCGCTGTATGCGGGGCGCAGGCCATAAGCGGGCGAGCACAACACCTAGGGCGATGGCGGTGCCTAGGTGGCGAGAATCGGTAGACGCATCGGGATTATCGCCTTCGACCCACCAGCCCGTGCCGTGCCGGCCCACCGCGCGCTTGATCGACAACTGATCGGGGCGCTGCGGCCAGCAGACCAGCACCACCGTTCCGGGCCGTGGCCGGGCTCGCAGGCTGATCAGCACCACGTCGCCGTCCGCCAGCGTCGGGGACATTGAGGGTCCGCGGACGATGGCACGGCGCCATGGCCAGCTGGACTCGTTGCGCCCGACCAATGATCACCCTCCGGATGCTTGACACAGCTGTCACTAGTAGGGTCGGCGTAAGGACGGACACACTCGTCAGGGAGGAACGATGCGACTGCTATCGCGCATTCTGCACCCCCGCCTGGAGGTTACTGCGCACTGCGACCTCCCGTGCGGCGTCTACGACCCCGCGCAGGCGCGGATTGAGGCCGAGTCGGTCAAAGCAATCCAAGAGAAATTCCAGTCCAACGACGATCCAGTCTTCCGCTCGCGGGCAATCGAGATCAAGGAGCAGCGCAGCGAGCTGGTAAAGCACCACCTCTGGGTGCTATGGACGGACTATTTCAAGCCGGCTCACTTCGAGAAGTACCCACAGTTGCACGAGCTGTTCAACAAGGCCACCAAGGCTGCCGGCGCTTCGGGCACCAAGGGCTCGTACGACCCCGCGACGGGGCAGCAGTTGCTGGATTACATCTCGGAGATTGACAAGATCTTCTGGGAGACCAAGCAAGCCTCGTGATCAGAGTCCCGAGACCGACGCTGACCAGCGAAGATTACTCGTCGTTGGTCAGCGTTGTATCTCGTTATTGAGTGTTGTTGCGTCTGCTGAGACGGCCCACAGACGGCCCCGATCTGGGATCTTGAACGCGGAATCGGTGCGTGCACCGAGTGGTTGTGCCCCTTGGCTGTCGTGGCTTGGCGGACTCGGCGCGAGAGAAAGATCCT